>JAICYA010000145.1 GCA_025934455.1 Rudaea sp. | reverse complement strand
GTACAAGGAAGGCAAGATCGACCTCGAGGAAGCGCTGTCCAAGGCCGATTCGCGCGATGGCCTGGCGCTGAAGATCCGCCTGTCGGAAGGCGGCGACGCGGCGATGCCCGAGGCTTACGACGCCGCGGCGTTTTAAGCCTTTGGCGCGTCCGGCTGATTTTCGGGTCGCGCGTTCGCGAACGCCGCCAGCCTGGCACATTCGGCATCGATGCGGGCGATGGTCGGAAACGGGCTGAGGTCCACCGACCAGCGCCGCGCGTTGTAGACCTGCGGCACCAGGCAGATGTCGGCCATGGTCGGCTCGTCACCTTCGCAGAACACGCCGGTCGAGGGATTGTCGGCAAGCAGGCTCTCGAACGCCGCGAAGCCTTCACGGATCCAATGCTGCGCCCAGCGTTCGCGTTCCACTTGCGGCGTGTTGAACTCGCGTTCCAGGTATTGCAGCACGCGCAGATTGCCGAGCGGATGAATGTCGCAGGCAACGATCTGGGCGAGTCCGCGCACACGCGCGCGTTCGCGCACCGTGGTTGGCAGAAGTTTCGCATTGCCCTCGTAGGCTTCTTCCAGATATTCGATGATCGCCAGGGACTGGCGGACGATGCGCTCGCCATCGACCAGCACCGGGATCAGTTCCTGCGGATTGAGTTTGCGGAACGCATCGGCGTGCTGGGCGCCACCGTTGTCGGTCAAATGCACGGGCACGATCTCGTGGGGCAGACCCTTGAGATTGAGCGCGATGCGCACGCGGTAAGCCGCGCTGGATCGCCAGTAGCCGTACAGTTTCAATCGTTCGGCAGCCATTCGACACCCCCATGCAACGGCGCAACATGCGCAGCCTAGCCGCAGTGGCAGGCAAAAATCAAAAAAACGCCCTCATCCGGGATTTTTCGCCTGCGCTATGGCCTGTTCGATCGCGCCGAAAATACTGTGCCCGGCAGCATCGGTGATCTCGATGCGCAAGGTGTCGCTGAATTTCAGGAACGGCGTGGACGGTTTGCCGTCGCGCAGCGTTTCCACGGTGCGCTGCTCGGCCAGGCAGGAGGCGCCCTTGCCCGTGTCCTGGTTGGCAATGGTGCCGGAGCCGACGAGGGTGCCGGCCGACAGCGGCCGCGTCTTCGCCGCATGCGCGACGAGCTGGGCGAAACTGAACTGCATGTCCACACCGCAGTCGGCTTCGCCGAACCACTTCGCGTTGATCCAGGTACGCATCGGCAAATGGACTTTGCAGTCGCGCCACGCATCGCCGAGTTCGTCCGGCGTGACGAATACCGGCGACAGCGCCGAGCGCGGCTTGGATTGCAGGAAGCCGAAACCCTTGGCCAGTTCCGCCGGAATCAGGTTGCGCAGGGAAACGTCGTTGACCAGGCCGATCAACTGGATGTGTCCGACTGCCTGCGCAGGCGTCACCGCCATCGGCACGTCGTCGGTGACGACCACGACTTCGGCTTCCATGTCGATGCCGTAGTCTTCGCTCGTCACCAGCACCGCATCGCGCGGACCGAGGAATCCCGCGCTGGTGGCCTGGTACATCAGCGGGTCGGTGTAGAAACTCGCCGGCACTTCCGCCCCGCGCGCGCGGCGCACGCGTTCGACGTGCGGCAGGTAGGCCGAACCGTCCACGAACTCGTAGGCGCGCGGCAACGGCGCGGCAAGCGCGGACGGATCGAGCGCAAAGACTTCCTCGCCATTGATGGTCTGCGCCTTGCCGGCCGCATTGATCAATTCGGACACGCGGTTCAGGCGCGGCGCCGTGTTGTTCCAATCCTCGAGCGCGGCTTGCAGCGTGCGCGCGATGTCGGTCACGCGCACCGCGCGGCTCAAATCGCGGTCGACGACCACGAGCGTTCCATCGCGTCCGCCTTCCTTCAGGCTTGCCAGTTTCATGCGTGGTTCGATCCGTCAAGCGCGCGTTGCGCGAAAATTGTTTTCCAGTCCATTCCAGCACTCGGCGTAATCGCGCTGCAACTGCGCCGATTCCAGCGCCTGCCGCGCCGGCCGGATCACGGCTCGGGTTTCGAACATGAAGGCCATGGTATCGACGATGTGATCAGGTTTGTCGGTGCCCGCGGCGCTGGCCTTGGCGAACGTAGCCGCGTCCGGACCGTGGCCACTGAAGCTGTTGTGCAAGGACGCGCCACCCGGCACGAAACCTTCGGCCTTGGCGTCGTAGGCACCGTGGACCAGGCCCATGAATTCGCTGGCGACATTGCGATGGAACCAGGGCGGGCGAAATGTGTCCTCCGCAACCAGCCAGCGCGGCGGGAAGATCACGAAATCCATGTTGCTGGTGCCGGGCGTGTCGCTGGGCGAATGCAGGACGAGGAAGATCGACGGATCCGGATGATCGTACGAGATCGAACCGATCGTGTTGAAACGGCGCAGATCGTACTTGTACGGTGCGTAATTGCCGTGCCAGCCGACGACGTCGAGCGGCGAATGGCCGATTGGCGCGCGCCACAGGTGGCCCTGGAATTTGGCGATCAACTCGAAGTCGCCATCGACATCTTCGTGAGCCGCGACCGGCGTCAGGAAATCACGCGGATTGGCCAGGCCGTTGCTGCCGATGGGTCCAAGGTCCGGCAGGCGCAGCAGCGCGCCGAAATTTTCGCAGACATAACCGCGCGCGGCGCCATCGGGTAGCTCGATGCGGAAACGAATGCCGCGCGGAATCACCGCGATTTCCTGCGGCTCGACTTCGAGGATTCCCAGTTCGGTGGCGATGCGCAGCCGGCCCTGCTGCGGCACGATCAGCAGTTCGCCGTCGGCATCGTAGAAGAACCGGCCCTGCATCGAACGGTTTGCGGCATACACGTGGATGCCAACGCCCGCCTGCGCCGCGGGGCTGCCGTTGCCGGCCATGGTGAACAGGCCGTCGACGAAATCCGTCGGCACGGATGGCGGCGGCAGCGGACTCCAGCGCAGGCGCTCGGGCGTGACCGCGCCGCTGCCGAAATCGTTGTGGAAGGCGGCTTGTTCGAAAGGCGTGAACGCGCCATGCACCGCCGCCGGGCGAATGCGGTAAAGCCAACTGCGCCGGTTTGCATGGCGCGGTGCGGTGAACGCCGTGCCGGACAACTGCTCGGCATACAGCCCATGCGCAACCGACTGCGGCGAGTTGCGCCCTGCGGGCAAGGTGCCCGGAACTGCCTCGGTGGCGAATTCGTTGCCGAAACCGGATTGGTACTGCAAACCGCTCACAGCACGCCGCGCCGCATCTGCTCGCGCTCGATGGATTCGAACAGGGCCTGGAAATTGCCCTCGCCGAATCCGCTGTTGCCCTTGCGCTGGATGATCTCGAAGAAGATCGGCCCGATCGCGTTCTGGGTGAATATCTGCAAGAGCAGCTTCTTCTTCGTTTCCGCATCGGCGTCGATCAGGATCTTGTCCTGCTTCATGCGCGCCACGTCTTCGCCGTGGTTCGGAATGCGTACGTCGATCACGTCGTAGTAGGCATTCGGCGTGTCGAGGAACTGCACTCCCTGCTTGCGCATGGTCTCGACGGTTTCGTAAATGTTGTCGGTGAAGCAGGCGATGTGCTGGATGCCCTCGCCCTTGTATTCGTCCAGGTACTCGTTGATCTGCGATTTCGGATCGGACGATTCGTTGAGCGGAATGCGCACCATGTTGTCCGGCGCGGTCATCGCCTTGGACACGAGGCCGGTCTTGGCACCCTTGATGTCGAAATAGCGGATTTCGCGGAAATTGAACAGTCGCTCGTAGTAGTCCGCCCACTTGGCCATGTTGCCGTGGTAGAGGTTGTGGGTGAGGTGGTCGATGAAGGTGAGGCCGAAACCCTTCGGCATCTTGTCCGCGCCCGGCAGCCATTCCCAGTCCGGATCGTGGATCGTGCCCTTGTCGTCGTAGCGGTCGACGATGTAGAGCATGCAGCCGCCGATGCCTTCGATCACCGGCGCGGCAACGGCCTTGCTCGTCTCCTTGTGTTCGATCGACTTGGCGCCGTTCTTGAGCGCCTGCACGCGCACCCACTCGGCCAGCTTGTTGACGCGGATCGCGAAGCCGCAGGCGCTCGGGCCGTGCTTGGCGGCGAAGTCGGCGGCGAACGAGTCCGGATCCTCGTTGATCAGGAACGTGCAGTCGTTCTGGCGGTAGTTGGTGATCGGGCGCGTCTTGTGCCGCGCCACCTGCACGAAGCCCATTTGCCGGAACAGCGCGTGCAGCGCCGCAGGATTCGGCGAGGCGAATTCGACGAACTCGAAGCCGTCGATGCCCATGGGATTTTCAACGGTCACCGCCGAAGTGCGGGCCTGCGCGGGTGCGTTCATGGTCTTCTCCACATGCAAATCAAGCCGCCATTTTAGAACGAATGGCCTTCTAACGCAGTTCGTGCGTACCGATCACGGTGCGAACGTCGATCAGTTCCGGGAAGAAGGTCAGGTCCAGCGCCTTTTTCAGGAACTCCACGCCTGACGACCCACCGGTGCCGCGCTTGTAGCCGATGATGCGCTCGACCGTCTTCATGTGGCGGAAACGCCAGAGCTGGAAACTCTCTTCCACGTCGACGAGCTGCTCGCACAGGTGGTATTCGGCCCAGAAGCGGTCCGGCTGTTCGTAGATGCGCTTGAGCGGCGGAATCAGGTCGGCGTTGCGCTGGTGCGGCTGCGACCAATCCCGGCGCAGGCAGGCTGCGGGGATGGCATGGCCCTGGCGCGCGAGATATTGCATGAATTCGTCGTACAGGCTCGGCGCGTCCAGCACCTCGCGCAATCGCGCCTGGTCCGCCGGCGCGTGCGCGAACACCGTCACCATCTTCGCGTTTTTGTTGCCGAGCAGGAATTCCACCAACCGGTATTGCAGCGACTGGAACCCGGATGCCGGGCCGAGCACGTCGCGAAACTGCGCGTATTCGCTCGGCGTGAGTGTTTCCAGGACGGCCCATTGCTCGAACAGCTGGCGTTGCACCTGCTTCACGCGCGCGAGGATCTTCAGGCACGGGTTCACGTCGTCGCCACGCAGGTGTTCGAGTGCGGCACCCAGTTCGTGCACGAGCAACTTCAGCCACAGCTCCGAGGTCTGATGCTGGATGATGAACAGCATCTCGTCGTGGTGCGCCGGCTTCGACAGTGGCTTCTGCGCCGCCAGCAGCGTATCGAGCTGCAGGTAACTGCCGTAAGACACGCGGTTGCGCAGGTCGGTCTGGATGCCGGCTTCGAGTTCGCGTTCGTTCGTCTTGGCCATGGTGATCGAAACCGGGTGACGGCGGAGCGGTCCATGGTACGTGCTCGTGCGCGGCATCGCCATTGACACGGGTCAAACGCAGGTTTGAATCTGCGTGGGGACGCAGCGCTTTTTTGCGCAAAACCTTGCCATTGCCGGCGCGGCACGCTTTACTAATGCGCTGAATCGAGGATCACGCCGTGCCGATCGCCGCAAAGTTCGAAATCGAATACCTGCAATACATGGACGCCGAAGGCAAGCTCGTGCGCGAGGACCTGCCCGAGTTCGCGCGCGACACGAAACAGATGGTCGAGCTGTACAAGCTGATGGTGTCCACGCGCGTGTTCGACACCAAGTCGATCGCGCTGCAGCGCACCGGCAAGCTCGGCACGTACGCTTCCTGCCTCGGCCACGAGGCGACCCACGTCGGCATCGGCAGTTCGCTCAAGCCCGAGGACGTGCTCGCGCCGAGCTACCGCGAATACGGCGCGCAGCTGTATCGCGGCGTGCGTCCGCGCGACGTCTACATGTACTGGGGCGGCGACGAACGCGGCAACGACT
>JAICYA010000298.1 GCA_025934455.1 Rudaea sp. | reverse complement strand
AGCCGGGCCAATCGCGTGTGCAACGCGGGCCAGCCGGCAGTGGCGGCCTCGTCGGCCAGACGCTGGCGGATCGCAGGGACCGCTTCGGGCAACGCCGAGAGGCCTTGCTGCAGCGCGCGGAAATACAATCCCGTGCCGCCGACCAGCAACGGAATTTTTCCGGCCGCAGTAATCGAAGCCATTTCGCGCAGTGCGTCGGCGCGAAAATCCGCTGCCGAATACGCCTTTACCGGATCGCGAATGTCGATCAGGCGATGCGGAAACTGCGCCAGCGTCGCTGCATCGGGTTTGGCCGCGCCGATGTTCAGTCCGCGATAGACCAGCGCCGAATCCACGCTGACGATGGCGAGCGGAAAACGCTCCGCCAGTGAGCAGGCCAGCGCCGTCTTGCCCGACGCGGTCGGACCCATCAGGAAAATCGCGGGCGGGCGCTGATCGGCAGACATGGGCAAAGTGTAAGGGCTTTGCCGCATGTGCGCCGCAGGCCCGCCGCGACGGGCGAGGACGGAAACCGCTCAGTTGCGTTTGCCGACCAACAGGATGCCACCAATGACGATCGCGCCAATGCCGGCCCAGACCGGAATGTCGACGGTCTTCTTCTCCTTCACATTGACCTCAATCGGGCCGAGTTTGACCTCGTGGTCTTCCTTGGTGTACGTGAACCCGCCATAGCCCAGACTCAGGGCGCCGCCGACGATGAGCGCGAATGCAAGGATGCGAATGCCCTTCATGATGTGTTCTCCCATGGTCGATTGATCGAAAGATGCGGCACGGGTGCGCGGCAGACCGCGCTACAACACGCGCCTGCCCCGGATCAGGCGCACCAGAACCACGATGATGGCGATGACCAGCAGAATGTGGATGAAGCCGCCCATCGTGTATGAGCTCACCAAACCGAGCAACCATAGCAGCACAAGGATGATGGCAATAGTCTCGAGCATGATCTTGTCTCCCTTTCAGTCGTTGTCGGTGATACCCACGGCGAGCCGGAAAAACCGTTGCCGCGGACGCGCACCGCACCGTGCGTTATTGTGAGGCCTGACGGTGGCGCGCCCGACGACCGTATCGGGGCCCGGATGAATGCCGTCTGTATCCACGCGTTTGCGTCATGTAACCAACTCACGGCAGGGCGATGTTCATGCGAGATCGCTGCCGCGCCAGGCGCAGTCGCCGGCCTGTCGTTATAATCCGTGCATTGCAGGAGAGGTCGACATGCCGCAGACAATGAAAGCCCTGGTCAAGCGCGAGGCCGCCAAGGGCATCTGGATGGAACAGGTGCCGATTCCCGAGATCGGCCCGAACGAGGTGCTGGTCAAGCTCGAGAAAACCGCGATCTGCGGCACCGACCTGCACATCTACAAGTGGGACGAATGGTCGCAGCGCGTGATCAAGCCAGGTCTCGTCATCGGCCACGAATTCGTCGGCCGCATCGTCGACATGGGTCCGGGCGTGCGCGGGTATACATTGGGGCAACGCGTTTCCGCCGAAGGCCACATCGTCTGCGGCGTGTGCCGCAACTGCCGCGCCGGCAAGCAGCACCTGTGCCCGAACACGGTCGGCATCGGCGTCAATCGCAACGGCGCGTTCGCCGAATACATCGCCATGCCGTCGTCGAACCTGTGGCCGATTCCGGACCAGATTCCGTCCGAGCTCGCCGCGTTCTTCGATCCCTACGGCAACGCCGCGCACTGCGCGCTGGAATACGACCTAATCGGTGAAGACGTGCTGATCACGGGCGCGGGGCCGATCGGCGTGATCGCCGCCGGCATCGCGCGCCACGTGGGTGCGCGCAACGTGGTGGTCACCGACGTCAACGATTACCGCTTGAAGCTGGCCGCAGACATGGGTGCGACGCGCGTGGTCAACGTCTCCAAGCAATCGCTCAAGGACGTGGTCAAGGACCTGCACATGGAAGGTTTCGACATCGGACTCGAAATGTCCGGTAATCCGCGCGCGTTCAACGACATGCTCGATTGCATGTACCACGGCGGCAAGATCGCGCTGCTCGGGATACTCCCAAATGGTTCCGGCATCGATTGGGACAAGGTCATCTTCAAGGGCCTGGTCCTGCACGGCATCTACGGCCGGCGCATGTATGAGACCTGGTACAAGATGACGCAGATGCTGCTGACCGGGTTCCCGCTGCAGAAAGTGCTGACGCACCAGGTCCACATCGACGATTTCCAGAAGGGTTTCGACCTGATGGAAGCGGGGAATTGCGGGAAGGTTGTGTGTAGCTGGAACTGACAATATCCCCCTCTCCCGCTGGCGGGAGAGGCGAGTTGTTCAGCGCCGATTGGCGCTGATTGCGGCATCGTGACGCGATGACGTTTTCACGATTGCTTGCGCTCTGTCCGCTCGTCTTCGCCTGCTCCGCCCACGCGAGCGACGCTTTCGAGCCAGAACCGGTGCTCAAGGCGCCGATGCTGGTGCAGGCACCGCTGCTGTCGGGTCCGGATTTCCGCGTGGTGCCGGAGGTCGCGGTGCGCGGCTACATGGCGAATTTCCTGATCGACACGAAGTTCGGTCCGCTGCGCGCCGACAGCGTGGAAATGCTCGCGATCCGCATCGGCGAACTGCCGGCGATGGAAGCGCTCGACCAGGCCAGCCGCAGCGGCGCGTTCGCGACCGCGCTCGCCGCGCGCGCGAAGAAAACCGGATCGGCCATCGTCAACGTCGTCGCGCATCCCATCGACACCCTCACCGGCCTGCCGCGCGGCGTGGCGCGCTACCTCGGCGCACAATGGGACAAGTGGAGCGGGCGCGCGCAGTCGCTGTCGGATCGCTCGGCGCGCGAATTCGAAAACCGCGGCGATCCCTACCACGCGCCCGCCGGACCGATGACCGCGATGCGCGACGCGCCGACAGACACTCCTGCACCGCTGGCGGATGCAAAAAACCGCGCCTGGTACGCGCGCGCCGGCAGCGAGGTGGCGCGCGAAGGCAAGCGCTACCTGCAATTCAACTCGCAGCGTCGCGCGATGGCCAAAGTGCTGGGCGTCGACCCAAACTCGAGCAATCCGGTGCTCGACCAGGAACTCGATACGCTGGCCTGGGCCGCGGTGTGGGGCAACTTTTCCGCCGGCACCGCGCTCGGCCAGATCGGCGGCACCGCGGCAGTAGTGGTCAGCGATACCGGCAAGCTCAATCAATACGTGCTGTCGAAAACACCCGAACAATTGCGCGCGGACAACGAAAAGCGCCTGCTCGCACTGTGCAGCGACGAAACCGCGGT
>JAICYA010000037.1 GCA_025934455.1 Rudaea sp. | reverse complement strand
GTTCTACGAAGTGCTGGAACCGGACCTGTCGCGCTACCACGACCATGGCTTCGACCTGTTCAAGCTCGGCGAACTCGCGCTGGTGCGACTGGAGGACTTTTCCCTCGCCGGCAAGCGTTGGGAAGACCTGCGCCAGGCCACGAACCGCGCGCAGAAGGAAAAGTTGACTTTTACACTGGTGCAACCGCCGTTCGATACGGCCTTGCTCACGGACCTTGAACGCGTTTCCGACGCCTGGCTCGCCGACAAGGGCAGCGACGAAAAGGGATTTTCGCTGGGCCGTTTCGATCCGGCCTACTTCGCCTGGAGCCCGCTCGGCCTCGTGCACCGCGACGGCGAACTGATCGCCTTCGCCAACGTGCTGCCGCCCTACGGTCCTGGCGGACACGCCAGCGTCGACCTCATGCGCCACGTCGCCGACACGCCGCGCAGCACCATGGACTTCCTGTTCGCGAACGTCATGCAATGGGCGCAGCAGCAAGGCCATGAGTTGTTCAGCCTCGGCATGGCGCCGCTGTCGCGCGTCGGCGACAACCCCTACGCGCGCGTCAACGAACGCCTTGCAGCGCTTGCCTTCCAGTACGGCAACCGCTTCTACAACTACCAGGGCGTGCGCCGCTACAAGGACAAATTCAAGCCGGAATGGGTCGGCTCCTACCTCGCCTATCCGCGCGGCCTGTGGGTGCCTGGCCTGCTCATCGACATCGCCGCGCTGGTGTCGGGCGGGTATCGACGGCTGCTGGTCGGCTAGTCAATCCTTGCGCACCGGCAACGCCCCGGCAATTCCCGCGCCGAGTTTGTCGTAATCGCCGTTGTAGTGGTGTGCGCCAGGCAACACGAGTTCGCGCACGTTGGGCTTGCCGACGACCTGCTTGCAGAAGCTGTCGTCCTCGTCGGCGCCGTGCACGCAGATCACCGGCACCCGGGTCCTGGCGATTTCCGGCGCGATCGGAATCGCGCCCTTGTGCGCGGTCGAGCCGAACCAGTCGCCGACGTGGATCTCGAACACCGCCATATCGTCGGGCGAAATCAGCACCTGCGCGGCGATGCGCTTGCGCGCGGATTCCGGCAGGCGGTTGATCAGCACCGGCGACAATCCGGCGCCGAAGGAATAGCCGAGTACGACGAAATCCGCGAGCGGATATTGCGCGCCGTAATGGCCGACGATGCGGGTGAGCGCGTCGGCGGCTTGATCGGGTGTGCGCGTTTCCCAGAAATACTTGAGCGTGTTGAGCGCGACGACCTCGATGCCGCGTTGCGCCAGCTGGTTGGCGACGGCGACATCCAGGCCCGCCCAGCCACCATCGCCGGTCAGGATGATGGCGACGCGCTGCGCGAACACGCCTTGCGCGGGCACCGTTTCCAGCGGCAGGTCGGCGATGTCCTGCGGCAGCGGCGGCGCGGCACGCACGGGTGCGGTCAGCCAGTCGATAGCCGCAGCGAGCGCCTTGCCGGGATCGGGATTGTCGGCGCGCACTGCCGCGAATTGACTCTTCGCAAACGCAGGTAGGCGATTCAGAACACCTGCATGCCGCGCACCCGGTGCGAACGGCTGTGGCAGCCACGGATTCGGCAGGGCCTTCACCGGCACGATGCGGAAACCGCCCTTTCCATCCGGCGCAGTCATCGGTCCCGCATCGCCCTTGCACACCGGCTTGGGCAAACGAAACGTCGAATCCCAGCCGAGCGTGACGAGTCCGGCGTAGGTGCCTTGCGGCGCCTGTGCGTCGAGCGCGTAGGCAAACGCAGCGCCCGCGCCATCGCCGACCAGAATGGGATAAATATACTTGTCCAGTTTCCGGTCGCGCTGGATCCAGTGAATCATTTCCTCGAAATGCCCGGCCGGAAACGAACACTTGGCGTCGATGGATTCCATCTGCGCCAGATACGCGGGCAGGTCGATGCCGAGCACAAAGGCACCGGCATCCGCTTGCGCCGTCGCCAGCGCCTCGGCGCGTGCGTTCCATCCCGACGAATCCGAAACGAGCACGACCGCACGCTTGGGCTCGCCCTCTGGCACTGCCACATGCACGTTACCGAACAGGCCGAAATGCACGGGCACGGTTGCCGCGTGCGCGACGACGCAAGGCAAGAACAGCAAAAACGCGAGGCACATCCTGCGCATGAACGATTCCGCTATTTGCGTGCCGCCGCCATCAACGCTTCGATTTCATCCGGATCGTTCGGCACGGCCGTGGTGATGACCTCCGGATCGCCGCGGGTCACGACCACGTCATCCTCGATGCGGATGCCGATGCCGCGCCACTTGGCGGCGACGCCCTTGGCATCGGGTGCGATGTACAGGCCCGGTTCGACCGTCACCACCATGCCGGGCTCGAGTTCGCGGAATTCGCCGTCCACGCGATAGTCGCCGACATCGTGCACGTCCAACCCGAGCCAGTGCCCGGTCTTGTGCATGTAGAACTTGCGGTAGGTCTGCTCGCGGAGGTTCTTCGCAACGCTGCCCTTGAGCAGGCCGAGCTTGATCAGCCCGGCACAGATCACGCGCACCGCCGCATCGTGATAGGCGCCGAATGGCTTGCCGGGACGCACTTCGGCGATGGCTGCGCGCTGCGCCGCAAGCACGACGTCATACAGCGCGCGCTGCTCGGGCGAGAACTTGCCATTCACCGGAAACGTGCGCGTGATGTCCGAGGCGTAGCACTCGTACTCGGCGCCGGCGTCGATGAGCAGAAGGTCGCCGTCGCGCAAGGGCGCGTTGTTGGCGCGGTAGTGCAGCACGCAGCCGTTCGCGCCGCCGCCGACGATGGGCTCGTAGCTCGACACTGCCCCGCGGCGGCGGAATTCGTGCAGCAGTTCGGCTTCGATCTCGTGTTCGTTCATGCCCGGGCGTACCGTGCGCATTGCGCGCAGGTGCGCACCCGAAGCAATTTGCGCAGCCTTGCGCATCACCCGCAATTCGTCGCGGGTCTTGTACAGACGCAAGTCGTGCAGGATGTGGCCCAGTGCGACGAATTCATGCGGTGCGCGCGCGCCCTGCTTGACGCGTGCGCGCACGCGGTTGACCCAGCCAATCAGCTGCACGTCGAAATCCGCATCGCGACCGAAGTGATAGTAGACGCGCGAGCGGCCTTCGAGCATGCCGGGCAGGATGTCGTCGATGTCGGCGATCGGAAACGCGTCGTCCATGCCGTAATCGGCGACCGCGCCCTCCTGGCCCGCACGCGCACCATCCCAGGCTTCGCGTTCCGGATCGCGCTCGCGGCAGAACAGGATCGCCTCGCCACGATCTCGATCAGGAACGGTGCGGCAGGGTATCAGCGCCAGCACGGCCTCGGGTTCGGCAAAGCCGGTCAGGTAGTGGAAGTCGCTGTCCTGCCGGTACGGATAGTGGCTGTCGTTGTTGCGCAGGCGCTCGGGCGCGGCGGGTACGATGCAGATGCCGTCGTTGCCGACAATGCGCATGAGCTGTTTGCGGCGGCGGGCAAATTCCTTGCGGTCGATCATTGGCGGTTCGGTACGCGGCGACAAGTCATTCTATCAGGCCGCAGGCCTGGGTCGGCGGCGGTTGCCTACGCATCGCCACAACCCTATCATCCGGCTGTCCTGGTCCAGACAAATTCAGATATGCCGTTTCCGAGGCGATACGGGATCATCGGCAGGTGGCTGGCGCTGCTGGTCGCATTGTTGCCCGTGGTCGCGCATGCCAGCGAGCGGCGCTACTTCTTCGACGGCCTCGGCAGCGAGCGCGGCTTGGCCTCGCACACGGTTACCGCCCTGTTCCAGGACAGTACCGGCTACATGTGGATCGGCACGCAAGCAGGCCTGAACCGCTACGACGGTTACGAATATCGGTCGTTCCAGCACCAGGCGCACGACACCGATTCGTTGCCGGAAAGTTTTGTCACGGCAATCACCCAGGATGCGCAGGGCCGACTCTGGGTCGGCGGAATGAGTCAAGGTCTGGCGGTCCTGGATCCAGCCAGCGGCAAGATCGTGGCGCACGCGCGCATCGGCGAACAGCAGGCGCGTCCGCGCGACGCGATCAGCGCCTTGCTGTTCGTTCCGGCGCGCGGCCTGTGGGTCGGTACCGCCGCCGGCATCGAATTGATGGATCCGGCCGATGGCAATCGCCGCGAACTCTACCGTTTCCCGGTCGGCAGCGCTTCCCCACGGGTCTTCCAGTTCCAGCTTGCCGGCGATGGCGCCGTGTGGGTGGCTACCTCGTCGGGTCTATTGCGCTTCGCCGCGAAATCCGATGTCGCACAGCCGGTCGCATCCGGCGCGCTGCCGCTGGCCTTGTGCGCGCTGGTCGGGAATGACGGCGAGGTTTACGCCGGCGGCACCGACGGCCTGTTTCGGGTCGATGTCGCCGCCGATTCGGTGCAACGCCTGTGGCCAAGCACGGCCCCGGCTCCGGGCATGGCCCAGGTGCGCGCCATGGTTCGCGACCCGCGTGGCCGCTTGTGGCTGTCGACTTTCGGCACGGGCCTGACAATTTACGATCCTGCCAACGGCAAAACGGAGTCCCTGCGCAGAAACGGCCGCATGCCGGGTTCGTTGCCCGACGATTACGTGACGACGTTGCTGATCGACCGTTCCGGGCTGCTGTGGGCCGGCGGCAGCATCGGCGGCGTGGCGACCGCGCAGCCGGACGGCGCCACGTTCAGTTACGCCATGGATCCTGCGCCCGGCCGCGGCCAGATGGGCAACAGCATCCGCTCCATGCTCGAGGACAACCAGGGCCGCCTGTGGTTGGGCACCGACGGCGACGGGCTGAAACGCTACGATCCAGCGCGCGATACGTTCGAGTATTTCGACGGCCTCTTCGGCAATGCGTCCGCGACGGCGCGCGACGATCTGTTCCCGGGCGTGTACGTGTTCGCCTTGGCGCACGCCGGCGGCGACGCGCTTTGGGTCGGCACCAATCACGGCGCATTCCGTTTCGATCCGGCCAAGCGCACAGCCACGCCAATGGCGGTCGATACCGAACACGGCAACGGCTTGCCGGGTCTGGCCGTGCGCTCGGTATTGGCGGCACGCGACGGCAGCGTGTGGTTCGGCACTGTCGGTCAGGGTCTCGCGCGCTGGCTCCCCGCGGCAGCGGGCCAGCCCGTGCACTGGCAGCAGTTCCGCCATCGCGCCAGCGAGATCGACAGTCTCGCGAGCGATGCCGTCCTAAGCCTGCTGCAGGATAGCGACGGCCGCGTCTGGATCGGGACCACGGACGGCCTCAGCGTCTTCGATCCGGGAAAAGGCAACCTGCGTACGTTCCGTCACGATCTGTCCAATCCGGATTCGCTGTCCGACAACCTCATACGCAGCCTGCTGCAAAGCGGCGACGGCACCTTGTGGATCGGCACGCAGAGCGGACTGGACCGCGTCGACCTGCCCGACGCGGAATCGCTGCGCTTCACCCACTATTCGAAAATCAGCGGATTGCCGAGCGCGATCATCTACGGCCTGCTCGAGGACGCCCATCACAATATCTGGCTGAGCACCAACCGCGGCATCGCCACGTTCAACCGCGCGCTCGGCGCGTTCATGGCCTTTTCCCTGCGCGATGGATTGCAGGGCTTCGAATTCAACAGCGGCGCGGCGTGCGCACGCGCCAACGGCGAGCTCGTATTCGGCGGATTGCACGGCATCAACCGCTTCCATCCGGACGCCATCGGCCACGACACCTACGCACCGCCCGCAGCGATCACCGCGGTGCGCATCGGTGATGCCAAGACGGACATGCCGGTATCCGCCTCCGGCTTGCGCATGCGCCAGGGCGAGCGTGTCGTGCGTTTCGAATTCGCCGCACTCGACTATGCCGCCCCGTCGCGCAACCGTTTCGTTTACCGGCTCGACGGTTTCGATCCGGCGTGGATCGACGCCGGCACACGCCACGAAGCGGTGTACACGAACCTGCCCGCCGGCAAATACATGTTCCAGGTGCGCGCCGCGAACGGCGATGGCGTGTGGAACCAGAATCCGGTCAGCCTGAGCCTGGGCGTGACCCCGCCATGGTGGGCGACGACGGCGATGAAGACCACGTATCTGGCGCTTGCCGCGCTTGCTTGGCTTGGATTGTGGATCGTCTACCGCCTGCGTCATCAACGCGAAGCGCGGCATGCGCGCGAATTGCGCGAACGCGAAGATCGCCTGCGCCTGGCGCTGTGGGGGTCGGGAGACGAGTTCTGGGACTGGGATGTCCACCGCGGCCAGTTGTACCGGTTCGGCGCCGACCAGCTGATCGGCGGCCACCAGGAGGAATCCCTGCCGCAAGACACCTGGAAGAGCCAGGCCGTGCATCCGGACGACCTGGTGCAGGTGGAAAAGCGCGCCTACGACCATCTGGCCGGACGTACCGACCACTTCGAATCCGAACACCGCATCCGCAATGCGCAGGGCGACTGGACCTGGGTGCTCTCGCGCGGCAAGGTGGTCGACCGCGACAGCAATGGCCGCGCGCTGCGCATCTGCGGCACCGCGCACAACATTACCGAGGCGCGCAAGGCCGATAGCGAGAGGCGCATCGCCGGCGAGGTGATCGACAGCATGAACGAAGCGGTCTCGGTGACCGACCTCGATTTCCGCTTCGTCTCGGTCAATCGTGCATTTATGCGCATGACCGGCTACACCGAGGCCGAGTGCATCGGCCAGCCCGCGCTGATCCTCAACAGCGCCAAGTACTCGCCCGACGTGTTCCGCACGATGCGCGAGGAATTCGCGCGCAACGGCCACTGGCGCGGCGAGCTGTGGCAACGCCGTCGCGACGGCGAGGACTTCCTTGCCTGGCTCGAGGTAAGCCAGGTCCGCGACGAGGCCGGGCAGGTCACCAATTACGTCGGCGTGATGAACGACATCACCGACCGCAAGCGCGCCGAGCAGGAATTGCGTTACCTGGCCAATTACGACACGTTGACTGGACTGCCGAACCGCACGCTGCTGGGTGAGCGTCTCGCGCATGCCGTGATCCGCGCACGGCGCACCTCGCGCAAGGTCGCCGTGCTGTTCCTGGACCTGGACCGCTTCAAGCACGTCAACGATTCGATGGGCCACGCCGCCGGCGACCGCGTGCTCAAGGCCGTCGGCGAACGCCTGTGCGAGAAAGTCCGCGAATCCGCCACCGTCGCGCGCCTGGGCGGCGATGAGTTCACGGTCGTGCTCGAAGACGTGCAACACGCCGACCAGGTGCAGCGCGTCGCCAGCGATCTGCTCGATGTCTTCACCACACCACTGACGCTGGACAGCGGCCAGGAAGTCATCATCTCCCCCTCGATCGGCATCAGCCTGTATCCGGATCATGCGCAGGTGCCGACGGACCTGCTCAAGTTCGCGGACACCGCGATGTACCACGCCAAGGAACAAGGCCGCAACATGTACCAGGTGTACACGCCGGAAATGGACGCGATCACGCGCCAGCGCGCGAACATGCTGGCTGGCCTGCGCCTGGCGCTGGAGCGCGGGGAACTGAGCCTGGTCTTCCAGCCGATGCTCGCCCTCGACGAAGGCCGCATCACCGGCGTCGAAGCGCTGTCGCGCTGGAACAGTGCCGAATTCGGCGTGGTTCCACCGAGCGTGTTCATCCCGCTGGCCGAAGAGGCGGGTCTGATCGAGCGCATCGGTGAATTCGTCCTGCACCGCGCCTGCGTGCAGCTGCGCCATTGGCAGGACCACGGCCTGTCGGGCATCACCATGTCGGTCAATCTTTCCGCATTGCAGCTGCTGCGCGACGAGTTGACCCAGCGCTTGTGCGAAATCCTGGCCGAGGCACAGATCGAACCCCAGCACCTGGAACTGGAGTTGACCGAAAGCGTGCTGATGGCCAATCCCGAACGCGCCATCCACACGCTCGACCGCCTGCACGCGGTCGGCGTGGCCATCGCGATCGACGATTTTGGCACCGGCTATTCCTCGCTCAGCTATCTCAAGCGCCTGCCCATTGACCGCCTCAAGATCGACCGCAGTTTCGTCGGCGACATCACTACCGACCCGGACGACGAGGCGATCACCAAGACCATCATCACGATGGCGCATTCGCTGGGGCTTGACGTCGTCGCCGAAGGCGTGGAAACGCTGGAGCAGCTCGAATACCTGCACGAGCAAGGTTGCGACGAGATCCAGGGCCATTGGCTCTCGATCCCGCTGGACGCGGCCTCGTGCTTCACGTTCATCCGCGAATTCGAGCGCAGTCGGCCGCCGGCGCGATCGCGCCTGACCGTGCGTTGACCCTGCGCCCGCGCCCGCCTATAGTCCCGCCATGTCCAATGCCAATCCCGCCCTGAACGAACTGCATGAGGTCAGCGGACGCATCGATCGCCTGCTGGAACTGTGCCGGCGCCTGGCTGAAGAAAACCGCAGCCTGCGCCAGAGCCAGGATCAGCTCGCCTCGGAGCGTTCGAACCTGCTCGCGAAAAACGAACAGGCGCGCACGCGCGTCGAGGCGATGATCGCGCGCCTGCGTTCGCTGGAGAACGGCGCGTGAGCGGCGAGGGACCGATCGCGGTCAGCATTCTGGATCGTGAATTCCTCATCGGCTGCACGCCGGAGGAGCGTCCCGGCCTCATCGCGGCGGCCGGTTATCTCGATGGCAAGATGCGTGAAATCCGCGATCATGCACGGTCCGCCGGCGTCGACCGCATCGCCGTGATGGCGGCGCTGAACATCGCGCACGAACTGATTCAGCTGCGCCAGCATCGCGACACCCACGACGGCACCTTGGCACAACATCTGCAAATGCTGCGCGCCAAGCTTGATGGTGTGCTCGCAACCTCGGTAAAATGACGCCGCGTCCCCTGCGGTGTGCGAGAGCGCATCCAACCATATTGCCTTGTTCCTATATACGACCCCGGGGTGGCAGTGTTCGAGTCCGTGTGCATGTCCGCCATGAGCGGAAAGCCTGACGACCGGCGAGCCATCCCACCTGATCCTAGGGATCAAGGTCGTTCGGTGTGCAACGGCATCGCGGAGGGCGCGCTTTTTTTTCCGCGTGCTCGCTGCGCGTGAATCGCGACCCCGACCGTACTCCATTGCGCGAACGCCTGCGCAAGCAACGTGCGCAATTGCCTGCCAGCGAGCGCATCTGTGCTGCCACCGCGCTGGCTGCAACGCTGGAACAGCTTCCGGAATTCCTCGTCGATGCACGCATCGCCGGTTACTGGGCGGTGCGCGGTGAGATACCATTGCACGCCGCCTTCGCCAGCCTTCGCTCGCGCGGACAGGCCTATTGCCTGCCGCTGCTTTCCGAAGATGACGCACTGCGCTTCGCGCCGTGGCAGCCCGACTTGCCGTTGCGCGGCAACCGTTACGGAATTCCTGAACCCGATGTACCCGCGGACGCATGGCTCGCGCCATCGGATCTGGATGTCGTGCTGGTCCCGTTGTTGGGTTTCGATCGGCGCGGCAACCGGCTCGGCAGCGGCGGCGGCTGGTACGACCGCAGTTTCGCGTTCCTGCGCGACGCGCCACGACCCGCACACCCGATCCTGGTCGGCATCGGTTACCATTTTCAGGAAGTGGCGAAACTCGACCAGCAGCCGTGGGACGTGCGCATGGATTTCGTCGCCACGGATCGCGAATTGATTCACTGCACGGAATCGACTGCATGAACCATTGGCTGATGAAATCCGAGCCGGACGAGTTTTCCATCGACGATCTGGCACGCAAGAAGACCGAGCCGTGGAGCGGCGTGCGCAATTATCAGGCGCGCAACTACATGCGCGAGATGCGCGTCGGCGATGGCGTGCTTTTCTATCACTCCAGTTGCGCCGAGCCCGGCGTCGTCGGCATTGCCACGGTCGCGACGGCAGCGTATCCGGATCCGACCCAGTTCGATCCGAAAAGCGACTATTTCGACGCAAAAACCACGCGCTCGACACCGCGCTGGTCGCTTGTTGACGTCAAGTTCAAGCGCAAGCTCAAGCGCACGATCGCGTTGACCGAACTCAAGGATCGCAAGGAATT
>JAICYA010000399.1 GCA_025934455.1 Rudaea sp. | reverse complement strand
CGATCACCAAGGAAGCGCCGAACTACCGGTTCGATTGATGCAAAACATCCATCGCGACAAGATCCTCATCCTCGATTTCGGCGCTCAGTACACGCAACTGATTGCGCGGCGTATCCGTGAAATCGGCGTTTACTGCGAAATCTGGGCCTGGGATCACGATCCGGCCGAAATCGCGGAATTCGCGCCCAACGGCATCATCTTTTCGGGCGGCCCCGAGTCCACGACGGCCGCAAACGCACCACGTGCACCGCAGGCGGCATTCGATTCCGGCTTGCCGATCCTGGGTATCTGCTATGGCATGCAAACGCTCGCCGCGCAGCTCGGCGGCGCGACGGAAGCCGCGGATGCGCGCGAATTCGGCCACGCGCAAGTCGATGTGATTGCAAAAGATAAATTGCTCGATGGCCTGAGCGATCACCCGGGCTCGAAACGGCTTGACGTCTGGATGAGTCACGGCGACCACGTGGCCAAGACGCCGCCCGGATTCGTCGTCACCGCCAGGACGCAGCGCATCCCCGTTGCCGCGATGGCGAACGAGGCCAAGTGCTGGTATGGCGTGCAGTTCCATCCAGAAGTGACGCATACCAGGCAGGGACTCGAGATCCTGCGCCGTTTCGTCATCGACGTTTGCGGATGCGCGGCGCTGTGGACGCCGTCGAACATTATCGAGAATGCCGTCGAAAGAATTCGCGCCCAGGTTGGGAGCGATCGCGTGCTGCTCGGCCTTTCCGGCGGCGTGGATTCCTCCGTCGTCGCCGCACTGCTCAAGCGCGCCATCGGCGATCAGTTGACCTGCGTGTTCGTCGACACCGGCCTGCTGCGCTGGCGCGAAGGCGACCAGGTCATGGCGACGATGCACGAGCACATGGGCGTCAACGTGATCCGCGTCAACGCTGGTGCGCGCTATTTCAAGGCGCTGGCCGGCGTCGCTGATCCGGAGGCCAAGCGCAAGATCATCGGCAAGCTTTTCATCGAGATATTCGACGAGGAGTCGGCAAAACTCGATGGCATCCGCTGGCTGGCGCAGGGCACGATTTATCCGGACGTGATCGAGTCGGCCGGCAGCAAGACCGGCAAGGCGCACGTGATCAAATCGCACCACAATGTCGGCGGTTTGCCCGAAGGCATGCGTTTCGAACTGATCGAACCGCTGCGCGAATTGTTCAAGGACGAGGTACGCCGCATCGGCGTCGAACTCGGCCTGCCGCGCGAGATGGTGTACCGGCATCCGTTCCCCGGACCCGGGCTCGGCGTGCGCGTGCTGGGCGAGGTGAAGCCGGAGTACGTCGAGCTGCTGCAGCGCGCCGACGACATCTTCATTAGCGAACTGCGCGGGGCGGATCTATACGACAAGGTCAGCCAGGCGTTCGCCGTGTTCCTGCCAGTGAAATCGGTGGGCGTGGTCGGCGATGCGCGCGCCTACGAATGGGTGATCGCGCTGCGCGCGGTCGAGACCATCGATTTCATGACCGCGCACTGGGCGCATCTGCCGTACGACTTCCTCGGCAAGGTCTCGAACCGCATCATCAACGAGCTGCGTG
Source organism: Rudaea sp. (assembly GCA_025934455.1). The sequence continues at coordinate 666 of JAICYA010000399.1, read as the reverse complement.
GTATTTCGCGGGTCGTATACGACGTCAGCGGAAAACCTCCTGCCACCATCGAGTGGGAATGAGCGCGTTCACGCCCGATGACGAACGCTTCATGCGTCGCGCGCTGGAGCTGGCGCAACACGCCGCGGATGAACATGCCGAGGTTCCGGTCGGCGCGGTACTTGTCCTTGATGGTGAAGTCGTGGGCGAGGGCTGGAACCACAATATCGGCGGGAACGACCCGACCGCGCACGCTGAAATTGCCGCGCTGCGCGATGCGGGGTGCAAACTCGGCAATTACCGTTTCCCCGGAGCCACGCTGTACGCGACTTTGGAGCCTTGCGTCATGTGCGCTGGCGCCATCGTGCATGCGCGTCTCGCGCGCGTGGTCTTTGCCGCTGCCGATCCGAAAACCGGAGCCGCCGGCAGCGTCTTCGACACGTTGCTGTCGGATCGGCACAATCACAAAGTGGACGTTTCCAGTGGGTTGCTGGCCAGAGAAGCGGGTGACTTGCTGAGAGTTTTCTTTGCGCACCGGCGTGGCCGGAGTCCTCCGAACTGAATAGGTCATTTCGTCACTTCACTAAGTGATTGATTTGTTGGGCCTGTGGCAGAGCGACCTTGCTCCATCCTGACAAACTTTGGAGAAGCCAGTTTGTCAGTAAACGTTGCTCGCGAACTGAATAT
>JAICYA010000156.1 GCA_025934455.1 Rudaea sp. | reverse complement strand
GCCGACATGGATGCCGGCACGCGCAAAAGGGTTGCAATGCTCGCGCTCACACCGAGCGCGTCGCCACCACCGGCGGCACATTCGCCGCGCGCCGTGCGGGCGCGAACACGGCGAGTTGGCCGAGCGCCAGCACCACGACGACGCCGAGCAGGACGTATGCCACCGGGATGCGATCCATCTCGAAGCGATGCATCAGCCACAGGTTGAGGCCGATCGCGAGCACGATGCCCGCGAGCGCACCGCCACCGGCGATGAGCAGGTTCTCGGTCTGGAAATAGCGCAGGATGTCGAGCTTGCGCGCGCCGAGCGCACGACGCACGCCGATCTGCTTGTGGCGCTGGCCGACCCAGAAGCTGGTCAGTCCCACGATGCCGGCGCCGGTGACCGCAAGCAGGATCAGGCAGATCACGCCCATCAGGATCGCCATGCCGCGATCGGCGCGATACGTGCGCGCACGCAGTTCGGCGAAGGAAATCGCACCCTTGCCGTCGAGATAGAACACACGCATCGGATTGGCCTTGAACAAGGCCGGCACGGCCGCATCCATCGCCGCCTGCAGGCGCCCGGGCTTGGCGCGCACTGCAAAGCGCGAAGAACTGGCATTCAACCGCAATGGAATCAATGCCGTGTACCACGCAAAATCGTTGGCCCAACTGTCCACGCTGGGCGATTGCAAGCGTTCGAGAATGCCGATAATGATGGTCGGTGACGTACCGCCGTCGAAGTAGACGGTCTTGCCCAAGGCATCGTGGTTCGGAAAGAGCTTGTCGGCCAATGCCCGGGAAATGATCGTCACAGGCGGGATATTCGTGGCGCGAGCCGCGCGATGTCCGATTTCGGCATCGGTGAAGTCGCGCCCTGCGACGATCCGTGCGCCCAGGGTTTTCAGCAGATCCTTGCCACCAAAGTAATAAGCGACATGCGCCGGTTCGTGCTTCTCGTCGGGTTTGGTGCTGGCGCCGCCGCTCCACATGCTATTGGCAAGCGGCAACGAATTGATAGTCGTGACCGATTGCACGTCGGGCAGGTTGCGTAGCGTCGCGAGATCGGCCTGCAGCAGCGAATCGAGCTTGTCCGTCGTGGCCTGGTCGTCGCCGGTCGGCGCGCCGACCCATCGCTGCGTCACCATGAACAGGTCGTTTTCGTTCAGCCCGGTCGGGCGCTGGATGCGCTCGATGCGGCTGCCGATGATGAAGACCGCGTTGCACACGATCGCCAGCGTCAGGGCGATCTGCAGGGCGATCAGCACGACGCCGGCCTTGTGGCGGCGCAATGCGGCAAGCAAGGGATGCAAGGTCATGTCCGTCACCTCAATTGGATTTCAATTGCCACGCCGGCACCACGCGCGCGGCGCGGAACGTCGGATACAGTGCGGCCAAAAGACTGGCAAGTACGGAAACCGCAAGCGTGGTCGCCAGCAGGGAAACATCCAGATGCGCCAGTTTGGCGATTTCGCGCGGCAGGACCAATTCGACGCTCGCCACACCGATTCCGGTGAGCAACACACCGAGCACGCCGCCGGCCAGGCCGATCACCGCGCCCTCGGTCAGGAACTGCGCGTAGATGGCCATGCGCGGCGCGCCGAGCGCGCGGCGTACGCCGATTTCGCTGCTGCGGCGAAGGAACTTGGCGAGCAGCAATCCGGCGGTGTTGACCAGGCACACGACCAACAGGCCGAGCGCGATCAAGAGTGAAACCTTGGTGTCGCTCGGCACCACGTGTTCATGATCCAGCCAGCCCATCAGATTGCGCAGGCCCACTTTCGGCGCCCATGATGGATAACGCGTGCGGGCGAAGCCTTCCAGATAATTGCGGTAGGCATCCGCCGCGGCCGCGTCGTCGAGCTGCACCATGTACGCGATCCACACGCAGCTCGAACGCTGCAAGCCCTCGAATCCCGCCTCGGGGACTGTTTGGCAGTTGGTGCTGCCATCGTTCGGCATGCTGGCCGCAATCGCGGTCGTGAATGGCAGGAACAGATCCTCGCCGTCGTCCGTGAAACCGCCGGTGTTGGCGATGTCGTAATAAACCGGCTGTGGGTTCCAGTCGCCGATCACGCCAACCACGCGATAATCGCGGCCATCGATGTTGAGGGTCTTGCCCACGCTGTTGGCGCCATCGAACACCTTGGCGTTTAACTTGCTGCTGATGACCGCGACCTGGGCGCGATGCTCGTCGTCGGCCGCGTTCCAGCCGCTGCCGTACTGGAACGGCACGTCGACCATCGGAAAGAACTCGCTGAAAACCGCATGGCCGCGGGTATCGATCGGATGCTTGGCCGTATCGGCCGGCACCACCGACGGCCCGATCGGGTACATCGCGGACTGCAGCTTGGCGCGATGATCGCGCATCAGCGCCACGGCGTCGTTGTAATCGAGCGCGTCCGGCAGTTGGTTGTCGGATCCGGGACCGCCTTGTTTGGCATCGGGACCCCACATGTCGATCTGCGGTACGTAGAGCTGCGCGGATTTCCACGGGATCGGATCACCCGACACCGCGCGCAGCACCGACCACGCTGTCATCGAGGCGGCCACGCCGAAGGCGATGGTAAGCACCATCAGCGCGGTAAGGCCGGGGCTGCGCCTGAGGCTGCGCAGGGCCAGGTCGAGATAGTAGGCGAACATGGCTCAACCCTTGTTGGCGGGCGCGGGCTTGGCCGCGAACGAATAGAAAGGCATCGAGTACTCCGGATGCGCGACGCTGGCGAGGTCGCTGCCGGCAAAGGCGGCCAGCACTTCCTCGTGCGTCGGTCGCACGGTGATGACTGGCAGCAGCGGAATCGCCGCTTGCGGAATGACGAAGGCCTGGCGCGCGGTGCGGCCGGCGCTGTCGGCGAGCACGCTCAGGCCGACGAATTCCAGCCCGGTTATCGAGATGGCGATGGCAAGTGCGATCAGGTATTTGCGAGCGTTCATGATGGCTCTCCTCGTAATGGGGTTCACGCGTGGACCGTTTTCGCGGCGTGCGCGTGGAAGCGCGGTTCTTCGGCGATGTCGACGACCTGGCCGTCGATGATGTGGACGTTGCGTTGTGCGCGCGCGGCCAGCTCCGGATCGTGCGTGACCATGACGATGGTCGCGCCGCCGCGATGGATGTCCTCGAGCAGTTCCATCACGCCGCGCGCCATCTGCGTGTCGAGATTGCCGGTCGGCTCGTCGGCGAGCAGCAGGCGCGGGCTGCCGGCCAGCGCGCGCGCGATGGCGACGCGCTGCTGCTGGCCGCCGGAAAGTTCCGCCGGATAGTGCTTGGCGCGCGCGGCCAAGCCGACTCGCTCGAGCGAATCCATGATGCGGCGGCGGCGCTCGTCGGCCTTCATGCCGCGGTAGCGCAGCGGCACGTCGACGTTGTCGAACACGTTCAGGTCCGGAATCAGGTTGAAGGCCTGGAAAATGAAGCCGATCTTCTCGTTGCGAATGCGCGAGCGCGCGTTGTCGTCGAGATTGCTGACCTCGATGCCGTCGAGGTGGTATTCGCCGCCGCTGAACGTCTCGAGCAGGCCGGCGATGGTCAGGAACGTGGTCTTGCCCGAGCCCGAGGGTCCGGTCACAGCGACGAACTCGCCTTCGGCCACGTCGATGTTGAAGTCGCGCAACGCGTAGGTTTCCACGAGTTCCGTGCGGTAGACCTTGGCAAGATGAGTCATCGTGAGCATGGCTTTGGTTTCCTTCGAGCGTGAGTTGAATATTCTTGCGTTGATGGATGAATCCGCTAATTACTGATGGCGATTCGGGGCGCATCGTTGAAATTGCTGGTGCCGGAAATCACGATGCGGTCGCCGGCCTTGAGTCCTTGCAGGATTTCCACCTTGTCGATGGAACTCACGCCCAGGCGCACTGGTGTCTTCACCGCGATGCCGTCGCGCACCACATAGGCGAAGCGGCCGCCGGATTCGTCGACGAACGAACCGCGCGTCACGGTGAGCGCGTCGTCGCGCTGGTCGAGCACGATGCGTACCGACAGACGCTGGTTCTGGCGCAGGTGCGCCGGCTGATCGCCGCTGAAACGCACGCGCGCGGCGACTTCGCCATTGACCACTTCCGGCGAGATCGCGCCGACCGTGCCCGGCCACTGGCTGCCGTTGCCGCTGATTTGCGCGCTCATGCCGATGGCGAGATCGCGCGCGAAACTTTCCGGCACCTTCACCTCGACTTCGAGCGCGGACAGATCGACCACGCTGAGCAGCTTCGCGTCCTTGGCCACCGTCGCACTCGGCGCGACGAACAACTGGCCCACCTGGCCGTTCACCGGCGAGCGCACGTTCAATTCGTCGACCTGGCGTTGCAGGTCCTTCACGAAAAGCGCCTGGCGCTCCCAGGCAAGCTTCTTCGACTCGACGTTGAAGCGCAGGCTGTCGTTGTCCAGGCCCATGTCTTGCTGCGCGTGCCTGAGCGCGACATGCGCCTTGTCCAGCGCGTCCTGCGCATGCGCCACCTGCATCTGCGGCACGGCACCCTGCGCAAACGCCTTCTGGTTGCGTTCGAGGTCGGTCTGCGCGCTTTTCGCGTCGATGACGGCGTTGTCCAGCGTCTTCTGCAACTCCAGGCGCTGCTTGCGCGAATCGATCTGCGCGCGCTTGTAGTCGACATTCAGCGCATCGGCGTTGGACTGTTCCTGCGCCAGCTTGTTGGTCAGTTCGGGACTGTCGATGACGGCGATGACCTCGCCCTTGGTCACCGCGTCGCCCGCGTGCACCTTGAGCACAACCGCGCCTGGCGCAGAGGCGTACAGGGTGGGGCTCACCGCGGCGACGACGCTGCCTTCGGCGGCGATGTCGCGCACGAACGGACCGCGTTCGACGCTGGCGATCTGCAGGCGCGCGGCGCTCACCGAACGGCCTGCCGCGAACAAGCGCCAGGCCGACGGCGCGATCCACGCGATCAGCGCAACGGCGACGACGGCGGCGCCGATCTGCATGACGCGGCGTTTGCCGTCCACGCGTGGCGTGATCACTCGGTCCTGAGAGGAAGTGTCCTTGATGGCCATGTCGTCGTTGCCGTTTCGTCCAAGCCGCTGCCTGCGGCGTCGACACGACTATGGCAAGTGCTGTGCCATCCGCGCCAACGTGCGAAAACGCATGACCATCAAGCAGTTGCGCGCGCGACCGATCTCTGGAAAGTGTCCGCGGACAGGCTGCGGACAGTGCGGCGAACGTGCCGAAAAGATCGCTGCGACCTTTCTTCGCGCTCGTGCATCAAAATGAAGATGGTGAGCACATCCGCATTCCAGATCGACCTGCCGGCGACGCTGATCGAACGCGTCAAGAGCGGCGACACGGTGGCCTTCGAGCAGATCTATCGTCACTTCGAGCGGCCGGTCTACACGCTTGCCCTGCGCATGCTCGGCGATGCGGAAGCCGCGCGCGACGCGTTGCACGACGCGATGCTCAAGGCGTTTCAGCGCATCGCCCAGTTTCGCGGCGACGCGCCGTTCTGGGCGTGGTTGCGCCAGATCGCGATGAACGAGGCGCTGATGCGCCTGCGCAGCGGCGAGCGCTTCGTCGTCAGCATGGAG
>JAICYA010000497.1 GCA_025934455.1 Rudaea sp. | reverse complement strand
TGAATTCCAAGGAGTTCGTATTTAATCACTGAGGCAGGTACCGTCTACCGGGTCGCAATGAAACAACCGATCCGATTTCAAACAGTAAACTTTATTTTGGAGAGCCAGTCATGCTCAATCTAGTCGGACACGAATTTCGCTTGTGTGACGGGCTGACGCGACGCAACTTCATCCAGGTCGGATCGCTGGCGTTCGGCGGACTGGCATTGCCGGCGCTGTTGCGCCAGCGGGCGATGGCGAAAGCGGCCGGTGCCTCGGTGAAAGACACGGCCGTGATCCTGATTTGGCAGGCCGGCGGTCCCAGCCACATCGATATGTACGATTTAAAACCTTCCGCGCCCGCCGAGTTTCGCGGCGAGTTTCAGCCGATTGATACCAACGTGCCGGGCATTCAGATCAGTGAGCACCTGCCATTGCAATCGCAGATGATGGACAAGCTTTCCATCGTCCGTTCCGGCACGCACACCAACGCCGGCCACGGTATGGGCTCGCAATGGATGCTTACCGGCTATCAGCCCACGTTGGAAGTGAACGACAACATTTATCCCTCCTGCGGCTCGGTGGCCGCCCGGCTGCGCGGCACGAACGCCCCGGGCATTCCGCCCTACGTCACTTTGCCGCGGAATCATGCTTTCACCAAGGCGGCCTACCTGGGCGCTTCGTACAATCCGTTCTCACCCGATGCCGATCCGAATTCGGAGAACTTCCAGGTGCGCAACCTGCGCTTGCCCGGCCGCGTGGACGACAAGCGGCTGCATCGCCGGCACGCTTTGCTGGGCGAGTTGGACGACCTCCGCCGCGATCTCGATACGCAAGGGTCGATCGCCGGACTCGACAAGTTCTACGCCGACGCGTTGGAACTGGTCACCAGCGACAAGGCCCGTCAGGCGTTTGACATCAAGCAGGAAGACGAAAGGCTGCGCGACGAATACGGCCGCAACGATCTGGGGCAAAGCTGTCTGCTGGCCCGCCGGCTGGTGGAAGCCGGCGTGACCTATGTTTCGATCCAGGCGGGCGGTGGCTGGGACACGCATGGCAATAACTTCAACGAGTTGAAGAAGAACCTGCTACCTAAGTTTGACCGCGCCTTGGCCGCCTTGGTGACCGACCTGGAGCGTCGTGGGCAATCAAAACGGGTACTGGTCATGGCCATGGGCGAATTTGGCCGCACACCGCGTATCAACCCAGGCGCGGGGCGCGATCATTGGCCCGGCGCCATGTCGGTGGTTTATGCTGGCGGCGGATTGCGGATGGGCCAGGTTGTGGGCTCGACGGACTCGCGTGCCGAGTATCCCACGTCGCGGCCCTGTTCGCCCGGCTGCATCCTGGCCACGATGTACCACGTGCTTGGCATCGACATCCAGCACACCTTTTACGACGCCGCGGAGCGCCCCCTGAATGTCCTGCCGGAAGGCCGGGCCATTGAGGAGCTGATCTAGCGCGGATTATTCAGCGGCCCTCGCAGGCAGCGGCGCACACTGCGTAGCAGAATTACTCCGAAAATAGGTGGCTGGGGCAGAAGCTGG
>JAICYA010000478.1 GCA_025934455.1 Rudaea sp. | reverse complement strand
GTGAACGCCGGCGGCGTGATGAACGTGTCGCTCGAGATCGACGGCTACAACCGCGAGCGCGCGATGCGCATGATGCGCACGATCTACCACAACGTCGGCCGCATCTTCCAAATCGCCAAGCGCGACGGCATCCCGACCTACAAGGCGGCCGACCGCATGGCCGAGGAGCGCATTGCCGCGATCGGCAGGATCAAGCTGCCGCACATGGGCAACAACGGGCCGCGCTTCCTTGGCAGAATGCGTGGGCATTGATGGCGTTCGTCATTCCGGATTGGAATGCCGGAATCCAGTTGCCATGGATGGCGTGCTGCGAGTGAATTTCCGATGAGATCTTTCCATCTCGGCGAAGAAATCGACCTGCTGCGCGAAAGCGTGCATGCTTTCGCCGAGAAGGAAATCGCGCCGCGCGCGGACCTGATCGACCGCGAGAACGTGTTCCCGCACGACCTGTGGCGCAAGCTCGGCGACATGGGCCTGCTCGGGGTGACCGTGCCGACCGAATACGGCGGTTCGGGCCTGGGCTTCCTTGCCCACCTCGTGGCGATGGAGGAAATCTCGCGCGCTTCCGGTTCGGTGGGCTTGTCCTACGGCGCGCATTCGAACCTGTGCGTGAGCAATATCTTCCACAACGGCAACGAAGCGCAGCGCAAGAAGTACATTCCCAGGCTGTGCTCCGGCGAATGGATCGGCGCGCTGGCGATGAGCGCACCGGGCGCAGGCTCGGACGTGGTCGGCTCGATGACCTGCAAGGCCGAGCGCAAGGGCAACGCCTGGATCGCCAACGGCAACAAGATGTGGATCACGAACGGCCCGGATGCGGACGTGCTGCTTGTCTACATGCGCACCGCCGACAAGCGCGCCGGCAGTCGCTGCATGACCGCGTTCATCGTCGAAAAAGGCATGCAAGGTTTTTCGACCGCGCAAAAGCTCGACAAGCTCGGCATGCGCGGCAGCAACACCTGCGAACTCGTGTTCGAGAACTGCGAGATTCCCGACGCCAACCGCGTCGGCGAGGTCAACGAAGGCGTGCGCGTACTGATGAGCGGGCTGGACACCGAGCGCCTCGTGTTGTCCGGCGGCCCGATCGGCCTGATGCAGTCGGCCATCGACATCGCCCTGCCCTACGTGCGCGAACGCCGCCAGTTCAACGCGCCGATCGGCACGTTCGGCATCATGCAGGCGAAGATCGCGGACATGTATACATTGCTGCAATCCGCGCGCGCCTACGCCTACATGGTCGCGCAGGACTTCGACCGCGGCGTGAAATCGCGCATCGATCCGGCGTCGTGCCTGCTGCACGCTTCGCAGAGCGCCGTGCAGGTCGGCCTCGAAGCGATCCAGGCGCTCGGCGGCAACGGCTACATCAACGAATACCCGGCCGGGCGCATCCTGCGCGACGCCAAGCTCTACGAAATCGGCGCCGGCACGAACGAAATACGGCGCATGATGATCGGCCGCGAACTGTTCCACGGCAAGAGGTAGCTGCCCGATAATTCGCCGGATGCCGGTTGCCTGCCAATCCAGCCACCTGTCAGGACAAGGGTTGCCAATGCCCGCGTTTTCTGCGCTACACTCCGGGCATCCACGGAACGGGGGTGGATCATGAATGCTCTCAGCAGCACCGTGCGGC
>JAICYA010000125.1 GCA_025934455.1 Rudaea sp. | reverse complement strand
CTGGAAGTGATTGTTGAAACGCCATGCCACGCTCGCATCGAGCTCCTTGTACGGCGCGACGAACGTATCCGGCGCCCCCGCCACGTAGCCGCCGGCGAGGTAGCTGCTGCGGCGCGTGAACGACAGACTCGCGCTGAGCTGGTCCTTTTCGTAGTACGGCGAGAAGCTGACCGAGTTCTTCGAGTTGTAGGGCAACGCGCCGCCGCCGCGCGTGGTGCCGTCCGAGTACGTGTAGTTCGCGCGTACGCCGAAGCCGGTTTCGCCGAACGCCTGCTGGTAGCTGAGCGCCGCGCCCTTGACCTTGGCCTTGCCGCCGTCGACCGGACGCGAAATGCTGTAGTCGCAGAAGCCCTTGTCGTCGCAATTGCCGGCCGCGAGCTGTGCGTACTGACCCGGATTGCTGGTGAACAGCGAGTTGAACAGGCGCTCGGTCTCGACGCCGTTGACGATGTAGTTGCGCACGTCCTTGTAGAACACGGACGCCGCCAGAATCGACTCCGGTGCGAAATACCATTCGGCCGAGAAGTTGAAGTTGTTCGACTTGTACGGACTCAGGCGCGCGTTGCCGCCGGTGCCGGTGAGCACCGAGTCGTTCGTGAACGTGTACGGCGCTTCCTGGTTGTACGGCGCGAACGCGATCGTTTCCGAGGCCGCGCCGCGCAGGATGAAGTCGTCCTGCACGCTGTAGGCGATGTTCAGCGCCGGCAGCACGTTGTTGTGCGTGCTGCTCACGGTCTGGTAGCTGCCCGCCGGCGGCGGCAGCGTATTGAGCTGATCCGCACTGACCACGTAACCGGTGCTGTCGAGCATGCTGTGCACGAAGCGCAGGCCGAAATTGCCGCGCAACTTGTCGGCGCCGAAATTGAGCTGGGCGTACCCGGCATCGCTGGACTGGTCGATGTTGTAGGTGCCCTGGTACACATACGGCGCGTACAGGAACTGCGGGTTCTGGTAATTCGGGCTTCCGGTCACCCAGCTCGTCACCGCGCCACCGCTGCTCGGCTGCACGTGGTTCGCCGCGCCCGACCAGAAATCGAATCCGCTGAGGTCGGTGAGTCCGCCGGCGCCGACCTGGGTCAGGCTGCCCACGCGCACGCCGCCACTCCACACCAGCAGGTTCTGGCCTTCGTGGTGATCGGCCCAGCGCGCACCGAGCAGCAACTGGTTGATGAATCCGTTGAAGTCCATGGAGAAATCAGCCTGCGCATAGTTGTCGCGCGCGCGATCGGGCCATTCGCCGTAGTTGCCCATCCAGCCCGCGCCCGCCCAGCTCGCCGGATTGGTCGCCGTGGCGGGGTCGTCGAACTTGAAGCCCTTGTTGATATCCCAGGTGTAGCCGCCGAAATACACCGGCTCGATGAACGCCTGCGTGCTCGGATTGCGCGACGTGCTCACGCCGACCTGGCCGGACAGTTTCCAGTTGTCCTGGCGCCAGCTTGCGCGCCAATCCGCGCCGCGCGTGCTCACCACCGCATGCCGCACCTGGTTGTCGAACACCGTGCCGGCCGCGCCCGCGCAGTTCGACTGCGTGGACGGATCGCAGCTGTGCCCGCCGGTGATCAGGCCATGGCCATTCGAGGTGAGCTGGTCGATGCCGGCGACGGTGCTCGTCAGCCACACCGGGAACGCGTACATCGACTGGTTCCAGTTCGACAGATCGTCGCGCATCCACATCAGGCTGAGCGTGGTATCGAAGTTCTCGTTCGGCTTGAACTGGATGTTCGAGGTCACGCTGTCGCGCTTCTCGGTCTGCTGGAAGTAGGCGATGTTGATTTCGTTCGGCATCACGTCGGTAGATTTGATCGAGCCGGAGGCGACTTGCGCGGCAACGAGCGGATTGTTCGCCGCGATGTTGGCAACCGGCGTGTAGCCGAAGATTTCCTCGCCCTGGCGGCTGGTCACCTGCTCGTAATGCTGGGCGGAAACGTCGACCCCGAACGTCTTGTCGTCGCTCTTCCAGCTGTAGAACCCGGAGATGTTCGGCTTGCCCTTGCCTTCCATCTCGTTGTAGTTCCAGCCGACGCTGCCGTCGAGCGTGTTGCTGGGCAGATCCAGCGGCAGGCGCGTATGCATGATGATCGTGCCGCCAAGGCTGCCTTCGGGCAGGCGCGCTTCGGGGCTCTTGTAGATCTCCAGGCCACCGAGGATTTCCGGCGGCAGCAACGAGTAATTGAAGCCGCGATCCGGGTTGTCGCCGTAGCGCCACACCGCCTGTGCGACCGGATGGCCGTCGAGGTAGGACAGATTCAGGCTCGGGTCGAGGCCGTCGATGCTGACCTTCTGCGTCGCGCTGAACGCGCGGTCGAGGGTAACACCGGGCAATTGCGCCATCGCCTCGGCGACGTTGGTCGCCGGGAACTTGCCGATATCCTCGGCGGTGATCGCGTCGATGATCGCGTCGGCGTCGCGTTTCTTGTCCAGCGACGCCTTGAGGCTTTCGCGGATGCCGGAAACCACTATGGTGCCGAGTTCCTCCGCCTCCTTGCTCTTGTTTTTTCTATTGCTGTTGTCGTTGGCGTCATTCTGGGCCAGCAATACCTGCCCGACCGGTGCCGCACCGGGTTCTGGCGCCTGCTTCGCGGCATCCTGCGCTTGCGCCGCGGCGGCCAGGAACAGGCTGGCGAGAATGCTCGCCGTCAGGATGTTCTTGCGATGTTTCATGATGGTCTCTCCTCGGGACGTACGTGAGTCGATTCGATTGGGTGCTGTGTTCGCTTGCGTGAGCGGGTACTGAAATCCTCGGGCCCGACTCAACCCGATTGAATCCGGTTTTCCAGGAACCAGCCGGCAGCGCCGAGCACGCCGAGCTGGCCGTGGTCGATCAGGCTCACCGGCACGCGTTCGAGCATCGGCCGCATCGCGCCCTTGTCGCGGAAGCGTGCGACGAAGTCGCTGTGCAGGAGGAACTCGCGGATCTGCGGCAGGATGCCGCCGGCCAGGTAAACGCCACCCTGCGCGCCGTAGAGCATGACAAGGTTGCCGACCACGCTGCCGAGCCAGCCGCAAAACGTTTGCAGGGTTTCGCGCGCGAGCGCGTCCGTGCCGGCAAGCGCGGTCTCGGCGATCTCGCGCGGCGGCCGTTCCTGGACGTCTACGCCGCGCAGGCGGCCGAGCGCGGCGTGCAGGTTGACCAGGCCGGGGCCGGAAAGGATGTGTTCGGTCGGCACGTGCGAGCGCTCGGCGAGCAGCAGGCTCAGCACGTCGATCTCGGTCGCAGTGGATGCGGTCAGCGCGGCCTGGCCGGCCTCGGTGGAAAGAATCACCGTCGATCGCGCGGCGGGGATGCGCACGGCCGCGCCCAGGCCGGTGCCAGGTCCGACGACCAGCACCGGTCCGGCGATCGGCTCGGCCGCAACGGCCACCGGCGTGACGTCTCGCTCCGTCACGTGGGCCGTCGCGTACGCGATCGCGGTGAAATCGTTGACCACGCGCAGGTCCGCGAGGCCGAGGTCGGCGCGGATCTGCCTGAGCGAAACCGGCCATGGCAGGTTGGTGTTGATCACCGCGTCGTCGAGCACGTAGCCGGCGCAAGCGATGGCCCCGTGCGTGATGCCGGCACGGTCATGCCCGCCGAGGAAGTCGGCGAAGATGGCGGTGAGCGTGGGATAGTCGGCACAACGGTATTTGCGGTAGGCGGCGACCACCGGCGCACCCGCGCCGTAATGCACGACGCCGACGCGCGCATACGTACCGCCGACATCGGCGGCCAGCATCGCCCCACCATGTGCGTGCGGGAATCGTTGTGCGGGTGCCGCTGCCGCCATTGCCATTGCGTCCTCGTCGAAGCCCATGCCGGGCCAAGATGCGGCGCGAGTCTGCAAATGCATGACAACGTTGTCAACAAATATTTCAACCGGTTGACATCGTGCTGCAACGCGCCACGAAAAGGCCGGTAGCACGCACGGCCAAATACCTTTGTTTTGCGTATTTCAGCGGTTTATTTCGAGCCGGATTGACGCGCAGCAACATCGATTGCCGTCGTGGCAGTCCGGCCATTTTGCGCAATCTGGCGCGCATCGATCGCGATGCACTTGGTCAAATCATGACAACGTTGTGCAACAATCGCAGCCGCCTTCGCAATCTGCCACGGGACAACCATGAACGCCGTCGATTCCGCCGCACCGCCACGCTACTTCGCCGCGACCGTCACCATCGGCATCCTGTTTTTCATTTTCGGTTTCGTCACCTGGCTCAACGGCCCGCTCATCACCTACGTCAAGCTCGCCTTCGACCTGGACGACGTCAACGCATTCCTCGTGCCGATGGCGTTTTATCTTTCCTATTTCTTCCTCGCCCTGCCCGCCTCGTGGATCCTCGCGCGCACCGGCATGAAGCGCGGCATGGCGATGGGACTGTTCACGATGGCGATCGGTGCGGCGCTGTTCGGCCAGTTCGCGACCATGCGCATCTATCCCGGCGCACTCACCGGCCTGTTCGTGATCGGCGCCGGACTCGCACTGCTGCAGACAGCGGCCAACCCCTACATCAGCATCCTCGGTCCGATCGAAAGCGCGGCGCAGCGCATCGCGGTCATGGGCATCTGCAACAAGTTCGCCGGCATCGTGGCGCCGATCCTGCTCGGCATCTTCGTGCTCAAGGACATCGGCGGATTTGCCGACAAGGTCGCCGCCGCGAGCGGCGCCGACAAGCAGGCGTTGCTCAATGAATTCGCGGCGAAAGTGCACATGCCCTACATGCTCATGGCGGCGCTGCTGGCCCTGCTCGCGGTGTGGATCCTGCGCTCCGCGCTGCCTGAAATCGACCCGCACACGGCGAATGCCGGCGGCGGCGGGTCGGATCGCCGCCTTTCCATCTTCGCCTACCCGCACCTGTGGCTGGGCGTGCTGTGCCTGTTCGTCTACGTCGGCGTCGAAGTCATGGCCGGCGACGCGATCGGCACCTACGGGCAGGGCTTCCACCTGCCGCTGGACGAGACGAAGTTCTTCACCGCGTTCACGCTCGCGGCCATGCTGATCGGCTACATCGCCGGATTGATCCTGATTCCGCGCTTCGTCTCGCAGCAGGCCTACCTCGCGTTCTCGGCCACGCTCGCGCTCGTGTTCTGCGTGGCCGCCTACCTCACCCGCGATTACGTTTCGGTCGGATTCGTCGCCGCGCTCGGCTTCGCCAACGCGATGATGTGGCCGGCGATCTTTCCGCTCGCGATCCGCGGCCTTGGCCGGTTTACGGAACTGGGTTCCGCCTTCCTGATCATGGGCATCGCCGGCGGCGCGATCATCCCGCAACTGTTCGCGCACCTGAAAACGCCGCAGAACTTCCAGATGGTGTTCTGCGCGATCATGCTGCCGTGCTACGCGTATATCCTCTACTATGCGCTGCGCGGTCACCGCCCGCCGACACGCTGACGAGAGCATGCGCAAACCCACCATCAAAGATGTCGCCAAACGCTCGCGCGTATCGCTGAAGACCGTCTCGCGCGTCATCAACAACGAACCCGGCGTGCTCGAGCGCACGCGTGCGAAAGTGCAGCGCGCGGTGGCGGAACTGGATTACCAGCCGGACCAGTCCGCGCGCAGCCTGCGCAGCGCCAAGTCCTACGCGCTAGGCCTGGTCTACGACAATCCGAACCCGTACTACGTGATCAGCCTGCAAAGCGGCGTGTTGTCGGTATGCCGCGAAACCGGCTACGGCCTGCAGATCCATCCGTGCAACCCCACCTCGCCGCGCCTGGCAGAAGAACTGTGCGCGCTGGTGCGCAACGCGCGCCTGGCCGGACTCGTGCTCGCGCCGCCGATGTCCGAACGCCGCGAACTGATCGAGCACCTCGCCGCGAACGGCATCGCCTTCGTGCGCATACTTTCCGCCGCCGAAGACCCGCGCGACGGCCATCCATGCGTGTTCGTCGACGATCGCGACGCGGCCTACGACATCACCGAGCACCTGATCCAGCTCGGCCACACACGCATCGGATTCCTGTGGGGCGGCGAGTCGCACCGTTCCAGCCCGGAACGCTTCAAGGGCTACGAGGCCGCGCTCAAGGACTACGCGATCCCGCTCGACAAGAAACTGATCGTGCCAGGCGATTATTCCTTCGACGACGGCTTTCGCGGCGCACGCAAACTCTTTGCGCTCAAGGACCGGCCCACCGCGATTTTCGGATCGAACGACGAAATCGCCGCCGGCGTGCTTGCCGCGGCCAAGGCCGGCGGCATGGACGTGCCTTGGGATTTGTCCATTGCCGGTTTCGAGGACAGTCCGTTTTCCAAGCAATCCTGGCCAGCCCTGACTACGGCCAAGCAGGCGACCGAGGAAATCGCGCGCCACGCCACCTTGCTGTTGCTCGCCACGATCGAGCACAACGACGATGCGCCGCATGGCAACAAGGGTTTCAGCCCGCAACTGGTGATCCGCGATTCGACCGCGCGCGTGCG
>JAICYA010000016.1 GCA_025934455.1 Rudaea sp. | reverse complement strand
GCAGCGTGCGCGTGACGCTGCCGACGGCACCGCCGCTGCCATTCGAGGGCAGATGCGGCACGGCGAGTTCGCCGGCCTCAAAACCGCCGGCGAAGATCGCTTCGGGATGGGTGCACACCCATGCTGGCAAAGTCACGCTTTGCGCGGCGCAGGCCAGGCCGGGCGCCGCGGCGCACTGCGCGAGGGCAAGAAGGACGCATCCGCGTTTCACGTCGTCAACCTTAAATTCGCGGCACGCAAGAAACCGTGAAGAAGCCGACAATTGCCTTGAACTGGCAGGGATCGGCATAATCGGGCGGACGCGGTGCGGCCGCCTCACGGATGCGCACAACATGGGATCGGGCAAAGACCTGTTTGTGGAAGTCGCCGCTGGCGCCAGCCTGTTCAAGGAAGGTGAGGCTGCCGGCGAGTTGTACATCATCGAATCCGGCCAGATCGAACTGTTTCCGGCCGGTGCGGGCGAAGCGCTGGCCTCGCTCGGTCCCGGCGATTGCTGCGGCGAGGCGGCCTTGCTCGACAAGCAGCCGCACACGGTGAGTGCCGTGGCCAGGACACGCGCGCGCCTGCTGCGCATCGACCGCACGGCCTTGCCTGAAGTTGTGCGTGCGAATCCCGACGTCGCCACCGCCTTGCTGCGCAAATTCGCCGCGCGCCTCGGGCATCTCGAATCCTGTCTGGAGGCAAGTCTCGCCGCATCGGCACAGACCGTTGTTCCGCCACCAGCGCCGGCAGCGAAACCAGCTGCCGCCGCTGTGTCTCCGCGTCCCGCGCCACCATCACCGCCACCGGCAGCATCGCCAGCTCCACCAGCACCCAAACCCGTGGTGGATGCCGCGCCAACACCACCACCGCCCAAGCCTGCCGCGCCCACCGGGCTGGCGATGCGGATCGCGGCCAATGGCGAGGTTGTATCGCTGGATCCGATGCGCGCGCAATTCCTGATCGGCCGGCCGGACCCGGCCACCGGCGCGAAACCCGAAATCGATCTGGGTCCGTTCGATGTGCAACGCACGCTCAGCCGCCGTCACGCGACCCTGCTGCGCGAAGGCGTGCAGTATTCCGTGCGCGAGGACGCGGCCACGACCAACGGCACCTATCTGAACGGTGAACGCCTGCAAACCGGCGTCGCCATGCCGGTGAAGGCCGGTGACAAATTGCGCTTCGGTTCGATCGAAGTCGAACTGATCGGCGCCTGACGAGGACAACGGCATGGGCACGAACGAAAACGAATGGCAGGGCGCGCTGTCGGCCATCGACCTGTCGGCGATTGAGGCGCTGAAGAAACTCAAGCAGGAGCACGACCAGCTTTCCGAACGCCTTAGATCGATGGAGGCGATGAAATCCAATTTCGCCGACGCGGTATACGTGCGCGTGCGCGGCGACTACGAAAAACGCATCGCGGCGCTGGATGCGGAAGCCGCGCCGCTCAAACAGGCCGCGCGCGAGCAATACAAGAATCTGCGCGCCCTGCTTGCGCGCTTCGAGGCGGACCACGAGGCGGTCAAGCTCGACCAGCAGGAACTCGAGCTGCGCCACCAACTCGGTGAATTTGACGACAAGGAATTCGCCAAGCGCATCAAGGCTATCGAGAACACGGTCGCCGAGCGCGGCCAGGCGCGCGCACGTGGACTGGAATTGAAGGCGCGCTTCCTCGAGGCGTTCCACAGCGAAAGCGAACTGGAGCAAGCCGATGCCGGCGGCACCAACCGCTTCTCGATGGCGGACCTGGCCGCCGCCCAGGCGAGCACCCGCGAAGTCGCCGCCATCGCGGGTGGCGACGCACCGCCGAACCGGACCCAGACCATGCCGGCGCTCGATATTCCCGAACCGCCGCGCGCTCCGGCGCCGGCATCCGTACCCGCCGCGCCGGCTGCCGGCGGTGCCACGCAGATTTTCCGCGCTGCGCGCCTGGTGCCGCAAAATCCTGAAGCCGGCAAGCAGACCTACACGCTCACCCTCAAGCCGATCGATATTGGCGCCGATGCCGCCAACGACGTGCGCATCGGCGGCCCGGGTGTGGATCCCAAGCACGCCAAGATCGTCGTCAGCATGGGCGGATTCACCATCGTCGATCTCGGCAGCAAGCACGGCACGCGCGTGAACGCGGAAAAGGTGCGCGAGCGGCCGCTCGCCAACGAGGACGTCATCCAGATCGGCGCGGCGCGGTTTGTGTTTCGGGAGGGTTAGGCGTCGGTGGCCATCCAGATCGCCCAGGAACAGCAAGACGGCGTGCGCATCCTAGCGCTGTCCGGTCGTCTGGATACGGAAACCGCTGCCGACGTGGAATTGGCCCTGCAGGATCTGCTCGGCGCGGGCGAGCGCCGCTATCTCGTCGACCTTGCCGGCATCGGCTACGTCAGCAGCGCGGGCCTGCGCGTCCTGCTCGCGCTGGCCAAGAAACTCGACGGCGGCAAGGGTGAACTGAAACTGTGCGGCTTGAACGCCTCGGTGCGCCAGGTGTTCGACATGACCGGCTTCAGCAAGCTGTTCGCGATCTTCCCGAACCGCGACGCCGCGCTGGGCCAGGCGACGAAACTCAAACCGGAAGCCGAAATCGCGCAGCACGCGGCGCGACTGCTCGGCGCGGGATCGCTGTCTTCGCCGCCGCACGCACAGGCCGACGCGCTGGCGCGCGCCGCGGCGTCGGTGCTCGGACTCAAGCCCATGGCTGCGTCCCATGTCAGCGCCGCTGGCATGACCCCGGTACGCGCCGCGCCAGCGCAGCCGCCAGCGCACAAATCGGCCGGCTTTCTGGACAAGGTGAAGGGCTGGTTCGGAAAAACTAGGTAATTCGTTCGCGCGCCACCGTGATCAGGGTCAGGTCGTCGCTTTGTGCCTGGCCGTCGGTGAAACGTGCGATTTCCGCGAGTAGTGCGTCGATCGTGCCTTGCGCCCCGCCACCGCTGTCGGCGAGGGTCTGGATCACGCGCTCCTTGCCGAACAGGTCCTGCGCGGCGTTGTGTGCCTCGTCGAGACCGTCGGTGTACAACAGCAGGCAGGCGCCCGGCGTGATCGTCGCCGTGTGCAGCGGAAAGCTCGTGTCCGACATCGCCCCGAGTGGCAGCGCACCGTGCTCGCCGAGTTCATGCACACGCCGGTCGGGCGTGCGCAGCAACGGTGCCGGGTGCCCGGCGTTGGCGAATTCCAGGCGGCCGGATTCGGGTTCGATTGCCGCCGCCAGCATGGTCACGAACATGCCCGGTTCGAGTTCCTGCGCGAGCTTGCGGTTGAGTCCGGCGAGTAATTCGTCCGGACCGCCGAGGTTGCGTGCGAACACGCGCACCTGCACCGACAAGCGTGCCATGTACAACGCGCCGGACACGGCCTTGCCGGAAACGTCCGCGATGACGAGGCCATGGCGCCCGTCGCGATATTGGAAATAATCGAAATAATCGCCGCCGATCACGCGCGCGGCGGCGTAACTGTCGGCGAAGCGATAGCCCGGCAGGATCGGCGCGGATTGCGGCAGGAAGCGTTGCTGGATGCGCCGCGCGAGTGCCAGGTCGTGCGCCTCGACCAGGCGTTCCGGCGATTGCGCCTGCTGACTGGCGACGAGCCAGGCCAGTTGCCCGGCGATGCCGGCGAACAATTCGCGATCGGCGGGGCGCCAGGCGTGTTGTGCAAACGCGCTTTCCAGATACAGCGCGCCGAGCGTCTCGCCACCGAGGCGCAGCGGCATGCCGAGCAGGGCGGCGGGCACGGTATCCGTGCGCAGGCGCGCGGCCAGCGCTTCGCGGCCCGCGTCGTCGGTAATCTCGATGCCATATTCCAGGCGCAACGCTTCGCGCAAGAACGCTTCGGTCAGAGAGAATTCGCTGCCACCGGAGGTTGCAGTGGCATGTTGCGCCAGGCGCGTCAGCGTTTCCGTGCCGCCGTGACGGGCATAGACCGCCGCGCGGCTGGCCTGTGGAAAAGTCGTGAGCAGCGCGCGCAATGCTTCGTCGAGGGTCGTGCGCAGATCCTGCGGGCGCCGCGACAGCGCGCCGATGTCGCAAAACAATTTCAGGCGCGCAAGCAAATCCCGCAATCCCGATGCGCCCGGCGCGCCATCGGTCGCGGCGACAGCCGCGCGTGCGCGCGTCGAGTTCGTGCTTGGCAGACTGGGCGGCGGCAACGAGGGTTGATCGCTCGGCGTGGCGCGAAAAACCGCCTTGACCTCGCCGAACTGCAACTCGTCGCCATCCTTGACCGGCACCGTTCCGGTGATGCGCGTCCCGCGCAGCAGCGTGCCGTTCGCGCTGTCCTGATCGTTCAATTCCCAAGCCGCGCCGTTGCGCCGGATCGATGCGTGGCGGCGAGAAACGGTTGGATCGTTCAGGCGTACTTCGGAAAACTGGCCGCGGCCGATCACCGCGGTGTCGGAAAAACCGAACACCTGGCCGGCAAGTGCTCCCGAGGTGATGATGAGACTGGGCATGGCGTCGTACCGAGTTTGGCACAAAGCGCCGCGATGCGGGATGATGGCGGCCCCTGACCAACGAGACCTGACATGCATGTTTCCTACTGGTGTGTGCTCGCGGCAGCGCTGCTGCCGTTCGCGTTCACGGCAATTGCCAAAGGCATCGGCCGGCGCGAGTTCACGAACCGCGCGCCGCGCGTGTTCCAGTCCAAATTGACCGGCATGGCGGCGCGCGCGCACTGGGCGCATTTGAACTCGTTCGAGGCATTCCCGCCGTTTGCGGCCGGGGTGCTGATCGCGCAGCAGCTCGGCGCCGCACAGGGCCGCATCGACACGCTAGCCATTGCCTTCGTCGCGCTGCGCGTCGTGTATGGGATCTGCTATCTGGCCGATCAGGCGACCTTGCGCAGCCTGGTCTGGGCGACCGGGTTCGCATGCACCATCGCCTTGTTCGTCATCGGCGCATAAAAAAAGCCGGACGACTTGGTCGCCCGGCTCGAACGCCGCGGAATTCCAGGGGAGGGGAGGCTCGCGCGGCGTGTCCCTGACGTGCGGGCTTGGTGCCCGCGCGGTATTACTTACTTGGCGGCAGCCGTGGCGGCCTTCTTCACCGCATTGACCTGCTTGTTGAAGTTGTCGTTGGCGGCTTCGAAGCTGCCCTTGGCCAGCTGGCCCAGCGCTTCGCTGGTCTTGAGCGTGACGCCGAAAACTTCCTGACCGTTGGCGTAGAACTTCTCGGTGGATTCCTTGACCAGGTTCACGCCCTTCGGCCAGAAAGCCTTGAGCGCGTCGAAATCGCGCACTTCGGCGGCTTCGGTCCAGAACTCGACGGTGGCCGAAACGCGGTTTTCCAGCGTCTTGAGCTGCAGGTCGGCGATGCGCTCCATGCCTTCAACCGCCAGGCTGTGCGCCTTGAACGCGGTGTCGGCGAAGCTCTTGCTCAGGGCCAGGACTTGAGTGTTGATCTGCTCGTACATGGTGGTGCCCTCGCGGGGTGGTGGGAGTGTGAGCCCACTATACACGAAATTTGCTGCGGCGCAACATATTTCGACCCCAACCCAGGCATATTGTACTAAGTTATTGATTATGAATGGTTAAATAGTGATTACGTGAAATGAAATTATGCCAGCTCATCGACTGAATTGCGCAATCGCACAATCCGGCATTTATCCGGAATAGACGCAACCTGAGGTACAGGTTTCGTGGACCACGACTTTGCTCAGCAAGGGCAGCACTGGCTTGAGCCGGTTCCATATCCACTCCGCCAGACGCTCGCTGGTCGGATTGTCCAGTCCTGGGACTTCGTTGAGGTAGTTGTGGTCGAGTTCTGCGAAGATCGGAGCAAATGCCGACTTGATGTCGGCAAAATCCATGACCCACCCGGTATCCGCACCGATCGGCCCGGCCACATGGATTTCGATGCCGAAGGAATGTCCGTGCAGGCGCGCGCACTTGTGGCCCGCGGGCACGTTGGGCAGGCGATGTGCGGCTTCGATGTGAAAGCGCTTGAAGATGTCCATGAACGCGGGGCTTGTCGGAGGCTGCGTAGCTTAGCGGCTTTTCCTGGAGCGCGGGACGCTCACACGAACGTGAGTGCGTCGCCGTCGCGATCGAACGCCGCGAAGTCGGCGATGCGGCCCTCGTTGATCGCATTGACCATGAAGCGCAGCGGCTGCGCGGCCTCGTCGCTGTTCGGGGCGATGCCGCCGCGGCCGGCGAGTCCGCCGACGAAGACGACGTCCCAGGACTGGCCGGTTTGCGCGGATTCGGCGACCAGCGCGGCGAAGCCGGCGATTTCCTCCGGCGTCTTGTCCACGCACAGGCACGGTTGCAGGTGGCCGCCCTCGCCACGCGCGAAGCTGGCGCGTTGCGCGGCGGTGGCATCGCGGCCCAGCTCGCGGCGCGCGAACACGAACAGCAGGCGCTGCGGTTCGTCCTGGTCCCGGGCGGCGCGCAACAGCGCGTCGAAGCCGTCGAGCATCGCGGTCGTCATGCCGGTTGCGTGCGCTTGGCGTGGTCGCCCGGCTGGTAGTGGCCGGGTTCGGAGCGAAACGGAATCGCGAGGCGGTTCCAGCCGTTGATCGCGATGATTGCGAGCGACAAATCCACCAATTCCTTCTCGCTGAAATGTTGGCGTGCCTCGCCGTATAGTGTGTCGGACACTTCGTTGCCGGCAATGCGCGTCAGCGCCTCCGTCCACGCCAGCGCCGCGCGTTCGCGCGCACTGTAGAACGGCGCTTCGCGCCAGGCGTCGAGCAGGTACAGGCGCTGCTCGGTTTCGCCGGCGGCGCGCGCGTCCTTGCTGTGCATGTCCAGGCAGTAGGCGCAGCCATTGATCTGCGAAGCGCGCATCTTCACCAGTTCGAGCAGGCCGTGCTCGATCCCGCAATTGTCGACATGTGTCTGCAACTGGCGCATCGCCTTGAAGCCGTCGGGCGAGGCCGTGCCGTAATTGATGCGTTGGTTCACGTGGATACTCCTCGTCAATGGAATGGCACCGGCGCATGGTCGGACGCCGCCGGGTGCATGAAGAAATCGTGCAGGTACTTCTCGCCTTCGTCGTCGAAGATCGTCACGACGGTCTTGAGCTGCGGATTCTGCTCGCGCACGCGCTGTGCGGCGATCAGGTGCGCGCCGGAACTCGGCCCGCAGAACAGCCCGCGCGTGCGCGCGAGCTGGCGCATCATCGCCACGGCTTCAGTGCTGGACACGCTCGTGGTTTCGCCCACCAGCGTGCGATGCTTGGCGAAAATGCCCGGCACGAAACCGTCGGAGATGCCCTCGATCTGGTGCAGCGCGACTTCGCCGCACAGGATGGTGCGCGATTCGCTGGGCTCCATCGCGAACAGGCGCACGTTCGGATTGGCCTTGCGCAATGCCTGGCCGACGCCGATCAGGGTGCCGCCCGTACCAACGCCATGCACGAACGCATCCGGGACGCGGCCATCGGGCAATTGCGCCAGGATCTCGGGTCCCAGCCACTCGCGGTTCTCCTCGACGTTCCATTCGGACTCGAACTGGCCGGGAAAGAAGAATCCCGGCTGGCGGCCGAGTTCGCGCGCGCGCTCCAGCGCGGCGTTGACGTGGAACGTGCCGCAGAACAGCACCTCGGCGCCGAATGCGCGCGAAATCGCCACGCGCTCGCTGGACAGGCCCTCGGGCATCACCACGATCATGCGATAGCCACGGACCGCCGCGACCATCGCGAAGGCGTTGCCGGTATTGCCGCTGGTGGCCTCGACGATGGTGTCGCCGGGCTTGAGCAGGCCGGCTTGCTCGGCGCGTTCGATGATGTATTTGGCGATGCGCGCCTTGATCGAGCCGGAAGGATTGAGAAACTCGCATTTGGCGAAAATGCCATCGATCTCGAGCAGCGGCGTGTCGCCGATCGCATCGAGGATATCGCGCGACGGCGCCGTGTAGCGTCTGGGTCTGGCGTCCATCGCGAGCCTCAGCGAGCCGTCACGGCATGTGCGTGCATCGCGTCGCCTTGCGTGCGTGCCAATTCGCGGCGCCCGTGCGCGATCTGCGCGGCGGACGGCGGGTACAGGGGATGGTGCATGCGCTGGTTTCCTCGAATTGGCGAATCGCTGGAATCAATGCCACGGCGGCGTGCAGCCGAGCGTCCACGCCGGCGGGTCGCTGGCGGGAAAACTCTGCCGCAGCGCTTCGTCGATGCGTTGCTCGAGGTGGGTCGTGCCGGCGTCCGCAGCGGGCGCGAATGCGGCAGGCGTGGCGGTTGCGGCGACGGGTCGCCGTGCTGGTAGTGTTCGTGGTTGCGGGATCGAAGCAGGGATCATGGCGGTCGGCCCTCGATGGGACAGGAGAGACCGGGGCGGCGCAAGGCGCGCGGCGGAGTGGGATCATGATACGCCTGCCGCCCGCGCCTTCAAAGGTCGGAGTGGTTGCGATCGAGCACGTCGAGCGCCTGCGCACTTGACCTGGATCAGGGCAACGCGAACTTCGCGGCGTAGCATGGCCACGTCTGCAGATGCCCGGAGTTCGCCATGCAAGATTCGTTGGTCGCAGAAGAAAACACCCATGTCTTCGATGCGCGCGGCATCGCACGACGCTTTCGCCACTCGGCGATCTTCGGCGCGCTCGGCGCGCTGCACAATGGCGAGACGATGCGCTTCATCAACGACCACGATCCGTTGCCGCTGCTCGCGCAACTCGGCGACCGGTTCGGCGAACATCTCACCATCGTGTATCGCCAGCGCGATCCGGTCGTGATCGATTTCGGCATCGTCGGCCTGCCGGAAGAATAAGACGATGGCACTCCCCGATTTCTATGTGCTGGCGCCACGCATACTCATGCGCGATCCGCTCGCCGAATTCCTCGGCGCCGCCAGCGATGGATTGATCGAATACCGCTACGCGGACGCGGTACGCCTGGCCGGGCACTCGTGTCCGACGGTCGCCGGCGCGTACCTGATGGCGCGCGCGGCGCTGCGCGCGCTGTATCCGGACGCTCCGGCCGAACGCGGCGGCGTGACGGTCACGATGAGCGCGCCCGAGAGTGAAGGCACCACCGGCGTCGTCGCGCAGGTATTCACCCTGATCACCGGCGCGGCCGCGGCGAACGGATTCCACGGCATTGGCGGGCGCTTCGCGCGCGACAGCCTGCTCGCTTACGCTGGCGGCGACACGCACGTGGTCGCGCGTTTCCGGCGCCGCGATACCGGTGTTGAGGTCGGCGTGGCGCTGGACGCGTCGCGCGTTGCACCGGCGCCGGATCTGCGCGAACGCATGGGCCGCGCGCTGACAGACGATGCGACGGCGCCTGAGCGCGAGGCTTTCGCCGAAGCCTGGCAGGATCGCGTGCGGCGCCTGCTGCTGGAGCACGTCGACGACACGCGCGTGATCCGGGTCGAGCGCTACGCTTGAGCGGAGTGTGAGTTACGGGCCGGCTGCAGGGCGAATCGGTCCAAAACAATGGCGGGCCTTCCAGGCGATGACGATTCGAGGCAAGGGACAGGTCGACTCCGCGCGGCGGCTTCAATTCGCGGATCGGAACTCTTCGAATCGCAGTGCAAGCCGGTTGCGGCCCGGAAAATCCTGCGGGCGCGATGGAAGCCGCAGCGAGCGATCATGAAGTTGCTTCGGCGCTTCGAGCATCGGCCCGTCGGGCTGATCCATCAAGAGTTCTTGTGCCGGTCCGGGTAAGCGGAAACGTTGAGTTCTGGTCCGACCTATGGATTCTCCGCTACGTGTTCGACGTATTTAGTCGATCTTTTTATCTTTTAGTGGGTAGGGGGCGCAGTGGCTTGTGGCTTGCAGGATCAGCCTGTTCACGTGCTTCGTAGGCGATAAACGCATCGCGAACTTGCAGCCGAATGTCCTCGTCGTTCCAAGGCTTGGTAAGGAATTTGTAAATGGTCCCGCGGTTGATTGCGTCGGTTACTGCGGCCGCATCCGAATATCCGCTCAACATGATCCGCACGGTGTCCGAGTACGTTGCTTTGACTTCGCTGAGAAACTGAATCCCGCTGACATGAGGCATGCGTTGATCGCAGACGATGACCTGGACTTGGTGGTGACGGAGCACTTCCAATCCCTCAGATGCACTCGTTGCGATATGTATCTGGTAGCCCTCGGCGCGTAGAACGCGGGTGAGGGCACGCAGAATGTTCTTCTCGTCATCCACCAACAGCAAGGTGCGTGGCTGCTGCTCCGGTTGTGAAGTCTCTTGGGGCGCGAGATGCTGTCGATGAATGCCTTGGGCCCGATCGGCCAAGGATGGTACGCCAAAATAGTTGTCAAGCTTGTGCATCGAGAAGTATTTCAGCGTCTCGGCGATGGTTGAAAGTGCCCGATCGAGCAATAGTTCTTCCTCGACACTAGCAGGGCGCGCACTCTCATCTGCAACTTGGCACGCGAGTTCTGTCAGGGTCTGTCCTTCGGTTGGTACTCCGCGTTGGTTGATGAACAGGCACCGATCGTCGAGCGTGGAATACCAGGCCAATTTGCGTCGAACAACATCGCCTTGT
Organism: Rudaea sp.; assembly: GCA_025934455.1. The sequence continues at coordinate 3,001 of JAICYA010000016.1, read as the reverse complement.
TCATTGGTGACGAACTCAAACCAAGTCCCGGGCGGCAGGCTGCGTATACGCTCAAGTGCGGCTTGCTGCGAAGGTGTTAGCGGCGCGCGCGGCGGCTCGCCTGCATTTCGTATCGATGCCGTCGGCAATTCTGGCTTTTGTCCGAGCTTGGCTTTGCCTCGCAGTTTGATTGCCAGCTCGGTTTGGGAAATCGGATCATCATCTTGGTTGACAAAGTCGGCAAACAATTTTTGCCCGATGGCTTTCACGTCATCATCGTGCAGGCCGACCTGGACCAAGCCAGCCTCGAGTTCTACCCTTAGTTCCTCCTGCGATGCTGGCTCGATCTCGCTGCCGGTGGATGCAGCCAAAAGCTGTTCGACGACGTCCAATCGGCGTCGGTAAGCATCGCTGTCCTCGCCGTCGCGCAAAAGGCTGACTGCAAGCACGTCGACCCATGCTTGCTCGAGTAGCATGCGCAGAAATTCATTTGGTTTGCTGCTCGCGATACGTGTGCTGATGGCTTCGGTTGCCTGCAGACGCGCACGCTCAAGTCTTTCTCGCCCACATGCGGCCTCAACATGGCGACGTTCGGCCAGTTTGACGTTTTGCAGGATCGCATCAGTATATTCTGACAACGCTTGCAAGGCTTCAGAGAAGACGGCAGCACCGCCCTGGTATTTGCTGGCAATTTGACTGGCCAGTGCTTGTAGCTTGGTGACTAACGCAGCATCGCTGGACGAATCCGCTTCATCAACCCAGTAGCGGCTGAATTCAACGAGTTGGCCCAGCGCTTGTCGCGCTGGGTGTGTCGTGTTCGAGAAAAAGCTCTTGTCCTTGAGCGCTACGCGCAAAATCGGCATTTGCAGTTTGATCAAAATATGTTGCGTCATGCCATCGGCAGGTGCACGGTGCGACAGAAACTCAAAAAGCATCGCGATCAAGTCAATCGTGTCGCAGTCCTCCTCATTGAGGCGCGGCGCGCGACCGTCGGCCGAAAGTTCGCGCAAGACGGCCAAGACCTCCTGTTTGATCTGGTCACCCGAGCGCAGTACCTGCTTGTCCTCACCCGTTGCTGCTGCGCCATGGCGCGTCTGTAGTGCAGCCAGTATGCCTTGCAGGTCTTCGCCGGTAGCCGCATAGGACTCGACGCGCCGACATTCCCCCAGCAGCGCTCTGAGCGTGTTGAAAAAGTCCACTTGGTCATCCGGCTGCGTAGCCTGACGCTCGTCCGTATTTTTGGCGAGAGATGACCCGGCAGGAGTTGCGGCTATTACCGATGCGTGTTGGGCGGCAGCATGGATAGGTTCAGTCGTGGTGCCCGGGCTTCTGCCGGCCACCTCTCCTGAGCTCGCCCGGGCTTGGTCCGGGTGAGATACCAGTTTGTGCAGATGCCGCAAGATACCCTGCTCGACGAGATAGTCGTTTAGCGCGTTGTAGAACGACGCGATCCTGATTAGAGCGACGCGCTCGAAACAGCGGTACAACACCAACCGATGCTCGAGCACGAGATTCACAACAGACGTAGCGTAGCGCAACGCATCGACAATCGACCGAGGTCCCAGCGGCATGATCTCCGTGGGAATTCGTGGTGCTGCGGCGAGTACCCCGAAGCGGGTCCCCAAGGCGTAGAGCGGCTCGCGGATGCGCAATTCGACCTTCGTTGCCATGTCATTGAGCACGAGCGATTCATCCAACTGCTCGCCTTCAGTCAGTGCCAGACGAAGTTTGGTCGGTTGTGGAGTGGGCTGTGCATGTGTAACCCCTGTACCCAAAAGCGCCAGCGAATTCTCGATACTGGACAGGAAACGGAGCGGAATTGCGCTGCGTCCGCGCCTGACCTCGTGGACCGAATCAAAATATGAATTTTGCAGTTGGTTGGGTGCTTTGTCGGCTAGACGAATAAGTTGTTTTTCGAATTCCGTCAGGCACTCGTCCAGGCGCGGCTCCAGAGAGCTGCTGCAAAGGGCAAGCGCACCTTTCAGTATATCGCGCACCCGCTTTGGAAAATCGCTGCGTTCTTCCAAACGCAGCAAGCTGGGTTCTATCGAAGAATCATGCGCTTTACTGCTGCGAAATGGCGTCTTCTTGTTCACGTTGCATCACGGCTCCTCAGCTTGTTTCATCAATCGCAGGTCCCGGCAGAGGCGAACTGCGATGAGTATACGCAAACAAACGTAAAGCGCTGACAGTACTATTGCCACAGCCGCCGGCGCTCAACTATGCCGCTAGCGGCAGTCGCAAAGTCATGCTACGCCGGCTAGGGATTCTGATCAATTCGGAGATCTGGCCCTGCTCGTTTGAGCAGTTCAACCCGGTTGCTGTTGCCACCACGCGGGCCAAGCTAACGGAGCCATCGCTCTTCGTATGATGCCAGGTGCCGGAGCGCTCAATACCCGTTTGTGTCTGTTTCAGATTCTCGTGAAGCTGGGATACATCTGGTTCCGGCCGTATGTTCACGATGGTCATCGCGAGAAACCGCGCGCGTAAATATCCGTAATGCTCGACAGCGGCGTCATTAACGGCCAGAAACCTCAGGGTTTCGAGATCGTACACCCACATCGGGAGAGGATTCGCGTCGAACAAGTACCGGTAGTGTCTTTCGCTCTCGCGCAATGACTCGGCAATGCGTGCGCGCTCATTGACCTCCGTCTGCAGGGTATCGGCGCGACGTTCCAGGTACTCGATTCGCTTGAGATTATCGTCCGCTTTCACAGCTCAATTCCGTGGCGCCGCTCCCGCAAGGAGCGAGATAACGGCTTGGCGCAACGTCTGATCGTCCCATGGTTTTTCGAGAAATCGGCTCAGATTGACCTCATTGACAGCGGTGATGATCGCGTCGCGGTCGGCCAAGCCGGAGATGATCATGCGTGGTACGGACGGCTGACATTCCATCACGTGCGCGAGAAATTCAACGCCGTTCATCGAGGGCATTCGATAATCGCAAATGACGAGATCAAAATCCTGTTCGTCACTGCGTTTGATGGCGTCCTCGGGCGATGTATACATCTCAAAATTGAGT
>JAICYA010000230.1 GCA_025934455.1 Rudaea sp. | reverse complement strand
GTCGAAGCGTTCTGGAATCTGGTCAATTGGGATTTCGCTGCTTCGCAGATGAAGTAACGACTACAGCACGACGCGCATGGAGTAATCGATCGCGCGCACATGCTTCGTCAGGGCGCCGACCGAGATGTAGTCGACGCCCGTTTCCGCCAATGCGCGGACGCGATCCAGGCTCACGCTGCCGGAAACCTCCAGCTTCACGCGCCCGGCGACATGCGCGACCGCGCAGCGGATGTCGGCGAGTGAAAACTCGTCGAGCATGATGCGATCCACTGACGCCACGAGCGCCGCGTCCAGTTCGGCGAAATTTTCGACTTCCACTTCGAGCAGCAGATCCGGATGCCGCGCACGCGCGGCCTGCACAGCCGCGGCGAGAGAGCCCGCTGCCGCGATGTGATTTTCCTTGATGAGGATGGCATCGAACAGTCCAATGCGGTGATTCGACGCGCCGCCGCAGCGCACCGCGTACTTTTGCGCAAGGCGCAATCCGGGCACGGTCTTGCGCGTGTCGAGGATCGTCGCACGCGTGCCACGCACCGCGTCGGCGTATTGCGCGGCGACAGTCGCCGTGCCCGACAATGTTTGCAGGAAATTCAGGGCGCAGCGCTCCGCTCCGACCAGCGCCCGCGCGTTGCCACGCAACTCGCAAACGACGGCCTCGGCCTCGATGCGAGCGCCTTCGGCCACGCGCCAATCGATAACCGTCTGCGCATCGAGTTCGCGGAAACACGCATCGAACCATGGCTGTCCGCACACCACAGCCGCTTCGCGCGCAATCACGCGGGCGTGCGCCTGCGCTTGCGGCGGTAACAGATCGGCAGTGACATCGCCGTCACCAAAATCCTCGGCCAGCGCGCGGCGCGCGTCGACGAACACGACCGCCGGGTTCGGCGGCGGCATCAGCTCGCGCGTCTTCACGCCGCCGGCGTATCGGGTTTTGCGTGCGCTGCCTTCAGGCGTTCGACAATCGCATCGAGGGCGCGGTCGAACAACGGCACTTCTTCCAGGATCGCCGCGTCGCCGCGACGGATTTCGATGGTCAGCGCCTGCACGGTCTTGTCCGCCACCTTCAAGCCCTTGCGGTTGACGAACAGGTACTTGGAACTGATCGGGCTGATCCACGACAGCTTCGCGCGTTCCTTGGTCGTGCCATCGGCGCCGGTGAATTCGATCCAGGTGCCGACTTTCATCGCCTTGACCTGGCGCAGGCTGTCGTCCTCGTCGTCGAGTTCCGGCGGTGCGGCCGCCGCTTCGGCGCGCAGGACGATTTCCTCCTCGACCGGGCTGTCGATCGCCGCCGCGGTCGCGGTCGCGCTGCCGACGATCTCGAAGCCCGGCGCCGCTTCATCTTCGACCGTCGCGACTTTAGCGGCAGCCGGCGTATCGCCATTGAGCAGGCTCGTATAGAACGCGTTGAGTTCGTGCATCAGCTGCTTGACGTCGTTCTCGTGGTACGCGACCGTGGCCAGGCCGTGGCGCAGGGATTTTTCCAGCGCCGGCAGGATACCCTTCAAACGCATGCGCTCGGCATCGCTGTTCTTGGGCTGCGCGCTCCACACGAATTCGTCGGCGAAGCGCAGCGCCTGGCGCCATTCGTTGGAATCCTCACCCTGGCGCAGCAGCGTGAGCACCAGGTAGTTCGCCCACGGCCGCGTCAGCACGGTGCGCACGATCTCGGGCATTTCCTTGCCTTCGACGCGCTGCAGGACCTCGCGCGCCGAGATGCGCCGCGCCGAATGGAGTTTTTCGCGGCCGCGCGTGGCCTCGGCGGCGCGTTGCTCGGCCAGGTCCGAACGCTTGCGGTTGGCGTCGAGGAACGCCTCGAAATCGAGGCGTTCCTTCTCGAAGATGCCCAGGTCGTCGTCGAAATCCTTGAGCAGGATTTCCACCGTCTGCTTGACCTTGTCGTAAAGGCGATGGTCCTTGTCCGACTCCTCGGACCAGCCCATGCAGGCCTGCGCCATGGCGTCGAGCAGTTGCCGCGCCGGATGCGATTTCTGCGCGAACAGGTGTTTGTCGAGGATCGCGGCCTTGAGGAAGGGAATCTGCAAGCGTCCGAGCAGGGCCTGCATCTGCGCCGGCAGGTTGCGATCCTGCAGGATGTATTCGAACAACATGCCGACGAGGTCGATGGTGTCCTCGTCGGCGCTGGCAACACCGACGGCGTTACCATGGAAGCGTCCCGCTTGATCGAGCAGTTCGCGCTTTACCTGGTGGACAAAGCGAGCGGCCTCGGGTCCTCCCGTGGCCGGGGTGGCCGGCGCGGAGGCTTGCAACAGGGTCAGCACCGAAAGCAGTTCGGTGATCGACATGCTCGGCGCGCCGGCGGGACTGGCCACGTAGTTGGGGTCCTGCTCGGCGAGCATCGCGCGGCGGCCGGCAAGCAGCGAACGCACGGTATTGTAAAGCTCGATCTGCAACTGCGCGGTGGCATCGCCGAACGTCTCCGGCGCAGCAGGTGCAGCCGTCTCCCCGGACGCCGGCGCGACAACCCCGGGCACATACTTCGAGCCGGGCGGCAGCGCATAGCGGATCTGCGGCAACACGCCGGCCTGGATCAACTGCGCGTTGATTTCGTCGTAGACGTCGCCCAGATTTGCCAGCACGTAGCGGTCGAACAACTTGAAGATGATGAGTCGCGATTGGACGGACAGATCGAGCAGTCGCATCGCCACCCGGAAAACCTGACCCAGATGGGCTGGCGCGATCGGATTGGTGGCGTCCTCGACGACAGCGCCACCACGAAGCATGGACAGGCGCTGGTTGAGCGCATTCAACGCCGGCGCCAACCGGTTTTCGGTCTTGGCGATCGCACTGGTGACGGCCAGCGATTCCTCGAGTTCCGAATCATCGAGCAAGGACAGATCGCCGCCTTGCCCATGCGAAGCCCCTTCCAACTTCGCCGGACGCAGCTTGCCCGCCGCGAAGTCGCCGATCAGACGGCTGAGCTGTTCCTGAAAGGTCTGCTCGATCTTCTGCCGCTGCAAGCGCACCTTGCGCATGCCCTCGAAATACAGGGTCTGCACGGCGTTGTTTTCGGCTTTTTCCGCCAGATCGAATAGCGCGTCATCGATATTCTCGAACAGGTTTCCGACCAGCGATTGCAGACGCTTGAGCGCCGTCGCCCGCACCGTGCGCAGAAGCTCGCCGAGACGATCGCCACCGAACGTCTGCTGGCGTTGCGCCAAATCGACGACCTTTGTGTCGTTTTCGCCAGGATCGTTCATCAAGCGGATTCCACTGCGCACCGGTGGGCGCATAGCCTGTTCCTCTTCATCGCAAGCTTACTTTCGAACGCAGGCAAAAGTGTGACACAAATCACATTATCAGGACGTGTCCGCCGGGCGCAGCGGTGCGCCGACGAACGCATTCAGCGCACGGGAAATCCGTCCAGTTGCGCCACCACGATCGCCTCGTCCGCCAGCATCACCGGGATGTCGTCTTCAATCCGGTAGACGCGCTTGCCGTCGACCGTGATCAATCCCGCCGCGAGCGCCGCATCCACCGCCACCTGCGCCGTCGTGCGCGCGCCGCCGCCGGCAATGGCGCGGTTGAGCGCATCGAGTTCGGCACGTGTCAACGGCCGCAACGGCTGCTTCGTCGCCGGACAGCACAGGATGTCGAGCAATCGCTTATCCATCTCGTCGAACTTTCCCGAAAGTATCGCTATGCACGGTTAGTCCTTAGAATAGCCGTTTTACGGGGCACAGGCCATGAGCACCGGTAAAGCGCAGCAGCCGCGCATCGGCGTGGTGATGGGTTCGCGTTCGGACTGGGACACGCTGCAACACGCGGCGGAAACCCTCGACCGCCTCGGCATCGCGCACGAGGTGCGCGTCGTGTCCGCGCACCGCACGCCAGACCTGCTGTTCGACTATGCCAGCCAGGCGCGCGCGCGCGGCCTGCGCGCGATCATCGCCGGCGCGGGCGGTGCCGCGCACCTGCCCGGAATGCTGGCGGCGAAAACCCGCGTTCCGGTACTCGGCGTACCGGTGCAATCGCAAGCGCTCAACGGCATGGATTCGCTGCTGTCGATCGTGCAGATGCCAGCCGGCATCCCGGTCGCCACCTTCGCCATCG
>JAICYA010000171.1 GCA_025934455.1 Rudaea sp. | reverse complement strand
GCCGGCAACGTAGTCGTCGGCGAAATCGGCCCGCGCCGCGGTGGACGCAGCCAGGGCAAATGCAGCAAGCAGGAAACTACAAGCCCGCATGCTTGAAATACTCCTTCGCATCCGGTGCCGCGAAGGACGCGGACAGGGTGGCGCGTTTTTGTCCTTCGATGCTTACCGTCAACTGCTTGCTCTTGCCGTCCAGCGGCTGGCGGAAGACCACGCTGTAGGTACCGGCCGGCAATTTCAACAGCAAGGGCGTGCTGCTGTCGTCGGGCAGCGTCACCGCGCGTCCGCTGCCGTCGGCCACGGCATCCACGCGCGCCCACGGCGTTGCGTTGAGCAGCAATTCGCCGGCATTGGCGGCGGCTTGCGCCTGCGCATTCGCCACGATTTTCGCGCGCCACGCCGGCATGTCGCGCAGCATTCCCGCCCAGGCCGGATCGTTCGCCCAGGCGGCATCGCGGCCCTTGACGAAACCGGCCAGCGCATCGAAATCCTCGCTGCCGGCGGCAGATTGCAAGCGCTTGCCCATCGCGGCGACGGCGCGCGCGCGCAGGGCCTGCGTGTCGGCATCCGTCGCATCCTGGGCCAGCAGTTGGGTGATGCCGTCGAACGCGGCGCGCAGTTCCGGATCGGTGCCGGAATCGAGCAGCGTTGCCACCTGTGCCTGCGCCTTGTGGCGCGTGTCCGCGGCTTGCGCGTCGGCCTGCACCTGCGCGCGCACCTGCTCGCGCGCCTGTGCGATGCGCTGTTGCAAGGCAACCAGGGATGCGTCGCCCGGCAGCGCCTTGAGCGCGTCGACATCGATTTTTTCCGCATCGCCGATGCGCTTTCCGGCCAGCGCCGCGTCGCCCTGCGCAGCCAGCAGCTTGCCGATCTGCGCACGCGCTTCCACGGCGCGCGAATTGCCCGGATCTTTTTGCTCGACCTTGTGCACGAAATCCAGCGCGCTGCCGTCGCTGCCGGGCGCGGCCACGACGAGTTGCCCGGACTTGATCAACTCCGCGGCGCGGTCGTTCCACAGGTTCACCAGTTCCTGTTCGTCGTGGCTCAGGCGGCGATGTCCGAACAATCCCCACAACACGACCAGCACAAGCACGGCGCCAATCGCGGCGACCGCCGGCCACCACTTGCGCAAGCCCGGTGTCGGCGCGGATGCCGACGCCGCGTCAGGCGTCGGCGCCGCGACGGTCGGGATCGGATGCTGGCCGGACAGGCTCGCGCGCAGGCCGCCACTGCTCGGCGTGCTGGTGTAAAAACCAAGCGCGCGCAATTGTTCGGACGAGGTCTGGTTCGGATCGAGCTGCAGGCGCATCAGCAAGGTGTCGCTGTGCACGAGGCGCGATTTGAGGTCGTCGCTGAAAGCCTTGAGCGTGGCATAGCGTTCGTCGCGGTTCTTGGCGAGCACGCGGTCGAAAATGTCCTGGAACGCGGCGAACTCCGCCGGCAGCGGCGCCGGTGCCTGGGTCAGGTGCGCCATCAGCACCGCGATCGGCGTGTCGCCGCGGAACGGCGGCGCCCCGGTGAGCAATTCGTAGAAGAGTATGCCGAGGCTGTACTGGTCGGCGCGGCCGTCGACCTGCAGGCCGTTGATCTGCTCCGGGCTCATGTAAGTGGGCGTGCCCACGAGCATGCCGGTCTGGGTCAGGCGCGTGGCCGAACCGTCCTGGTAGCGGGCGATGCCGAAGTCGGTCAGTACCGGCGTGCCGGAATCGCGGAACATGATGTTGGCGGGCTTCAGGTCGCGGTGCACGACGCCGTGTTCGTGCGCGAACTCCAAGGCACCGGCGATCTGCACGATCACCGCGATCGCGTCGGCGAGCGCGATGCCGGTGCGCATGCGGTCGGTGAGCGCGCCGCCGCCCAGGTATTCCATCGCAATGTAGGCGATGTCCTCGTTGCTGACGATGTCGTACACCGCGACGATATTGCGGTGCGGCAACTTCGCCATCATGCGGCCTTCGAGCAGGAAGCGCTTTTCGCCCTGGGCAGCGTCGGCCGCGGCTGCATCCACCCCGCGGCGCATGACCTTGATCGCCACGGTACGGTCCAGCGAACGTTGCAGAGCCAGGTACACGGTCGACATGCCGCCCGCGCCCAGTGGACGCAGGATCTCGTACCCGGGAATCTGGATGAAACCGTTGCCCATCGCACTATCCCCCGCAGCCATCATAGCATCGGACTGCGCAGGGGAAACGGCGCGCTGGCTAGGTGTTCGGCAGGATCAGGCTGACCCGCAGCCCGCCGCCATCGCGATTGGCCAGCGTGACGCGGCCGCCGTGCGCCTCGGTTATTTCGCGCGCCAGCGCCAGACCTAAACCCGTGCCGCTGCGCTTGGTCGAATAGAACGGCAGCAGGGCCTGCGCCAGCACGGATTCGTTCATGCCCGGACCGCGATCGGACACGATGATGCGCTGGTCGCCCCCGGCCACGATGCTGATCTGCACGGCGTCCGCCGCACTGCCCGATTCGTGCGCATTCTTGAGCAGGTTGATCAGCACCTGCTCGATTTGTGCGGCATCGAACCAGCCGGGTCGGTCCGGCAATTTGCCGACCAGGACGAACGCCGCGTGCTGGCGCAGGCCGTCGATGAACGGCGCCCACTCGATCCTCGCGCAGCGCGGCGCCGGCAAGCGCGCGAAATCCGCGTAGCTGGCGATGAAGCCGTGCAGGTGGCGCGCGCGTTCGCCGATGCCGGAGAAGACTTGCGGCAGGCGTTCCATGTCGCCGCGCCGGGCCAACTCCGTGCCGGAATGCGCAAGCGAAGAAATCGGCGCCAGCGAATTGTTCAGTTCGTGGCTGATCACGCGAATCACGCGCTTCCACGCCGCCACCTCCTGCCGCGACAGCTCGCGCGTCATGCGCTGCACCAGGTACAGCCGATGCGGGCGTCCCTGCAGGCGGAAATCGCGGCGAGAGAGATGGAAGACTTCCTCGCTGCCGTCCAGTGGCACGCTGGTCAGGCTGTCCTGTCCAGCCGCGAGCGCCTGGCCGATCTCCGGCGGACAGCCCTCGAGCAATTCGGCGAAGGCGAGCCCGAGCGGACTCTTGCCGTCGTTGAGCAGGTGCCGCGCGGCAAGGTTCGCGTAGACCACGCGTTCGTGTGCGTCGACCAGCAGCAGCGCGGTCGGCGTGTGCTGCATCACCGTGTCGAGCAGCAATTCGCGCTGTACCAGATTTTGACGCTGCCCGCGCAACGCCTGGCCGAGTGCATTGTGGGCCTCGATCAGCGCGCCGATTTCATCGCCGCGGCGCGAGGCCAGCGACAGGCTGTAGTCGCCGTCGCGATAGCTGGCCACGCTGCCGGACAAGGCACGCAGCAGGCGTCGGATCGGCTTGATCGCCAGGCGCGCGAGCAATACCAGCGGCACGGTCAGAATCGCGATCGCCACCAATGCCGCCAGCGCGCCGTCGCCCCAGCGCGCGCCGAGCAGGCCGCCAAGAACCGCGGCCACGACCGCCGTCGCGAACAACAGTCCGACGAGTTTGCCTTCGAGGGTGAACGCGCGCATGCGCGTCAATTCTGCACCGGAAATCCGTATCTTTGCATCCGCCGATACAACGCCTGTCGCGACAATCCGAGCGCGCGCGCCGCGCGACTGATCACGCCGGCGTGTTTCCTGAGCGCATCCTCCACCGCTTCGCGCGACGGTTCGTCCAGGTTGCGCGACGCGGCGCCGGCACTCGCAGGCAGGCCAAGATGTTCGACGCCGATCTCGCCATCGCCGCACAGCAGTTTCGCGCGGTCGAGGGCGTTCTTGAGTTCGCGCACGCTGCCGGGCCAGGAATAATCCGCGAGCGCATCGCGCGCCGCATCCGACAGCACCGCCGCGCCATTGAGGAAATATTCCGCGAGCGGAAGGATGTCGTCGCCGCGTTCGACCAGCGGCGGCAGCGCGATCTGGATGGTGTTGAGGCGATAGTAAAGGTCTTCGCGGAACCTGCCATCGCGGATCAGCGCCGGCAGATCGGCATTGGTCGCGCTGATCACGCGCACTTTCACGCGGCGCGTGCGCGTTGAACCCAGGCGTTCGAATTCGCCGGTTTCGAGCACGCGCAGCAGTTTCATCTGTCCCGCCGGCGGCAGGTTGCCGATCTCGTCGAGAAACAGCGTGCCACCATCAGCCGCCTCGAAGCGGCCCTCGCGCGCGCGCGTCGCGCCCGTGAACGCACCGGCTTCGGCGCCGAACAATTCGGCTTCGATCAATTCGCCCGGCAATGCGCCGCAGTTGACCGCGACCAGCGGTTTCGTGCGCACCGCAGAATTCGCATGCACGATCTGCGCGATGCGTTCCTTGCCGGCACCATTCGGTCCGGTAATGAGCACCGGCACGTCGGCGCGTGCCACGCGGCAGGCCAGTTCCAGCGTGCGCAGCATTTCGTCGGACGCGAACACGATGCCGCACAGATCGAAATCGCGTTCCAGCGCCTCGCGGCGCTTGCGGTGCGAGACGCGCGCGGTTTCCGCGACGCGTGCATTCTCGGACAATTCGAGAAGGTTCTCGACCGTAGCGAGCAACTTGGCGTCGTCCCACGGTTTGGCCAGGTAATCGGCCGCGCCGGCCTTGACCAGTTCCACCGCGGCTTCCAGATGCGTCCACGCGGTGAGCAGGATCACCGGCAAATCAGGATGGCGCGCGCGGATCGCGCGGAACAGCGCGGCGCCCTCCTCGCCCGAGGTCGTGTCGACGCTGAAGTTCATGTCGGCGATAACCACGTCCACGCGCTCGCGCGCGAGCAGCGCCAAACCTTCTTCGGGCGAGGCCGCGGTGCGCGGACGGATGTCGTTGAGCGACAACAGCAGCGACAGGGCCTGCCCGATCGCGGGATTGTCGTCGATGATCAGAACAGTGCGCATGCCGCATTTTCGCATGCCGACATGGATGCCGGCACGCGCAAAAGGGTTGCAATGCTCGCGCTCACACCGAGCGCGTCGCCACCACCGGCGGCACGTTCGCCGCGCGCCGCGCGGGCGCGAACACGGCGAGCTGGCCGAGCGCGAGCACCACGGCGACGCCGAACAGGACGTACGCCACCGGGATGCGATCCATCTCGAAGCGGTGCATCAGCCACAGGTTGAGGCCGATCGCGAGCACGATGCCGGCGAGCGCGCCGCCACCGGCGATGAGCAGGTTCTCGGTCTGGAAATAGCGCAGGATGTCGAGCTTGCG
>JAICYA010000433.1 GCA_025934455.1 Rudaea sp. | reverse complement strand
GTATACCGCGTTCGGACCGCAGCAGGTTTCCACCATTTACACCGCCATCGACCAGTACTGGGTGCTGATGCAGGTCGATCCGAAACAGCAGGACGATCCGGCCGTGCTTGGCAAGCTCTACATCCGCGGCGACAGCGGCAAGCTGGTGCCATTGTCCGCTGTGGCGAGTTTTTCCCGGTCCGTCGGCGCGGCCACGATCAGCCATCTCGGCCAGGTTCCGGCAGCGACGGTGTCGTTCAATCTCGCGCCCGGCGTAAGCCTGGGTCAGGCGGTCGAGCGCATTGACGGTGCGGTGGCGAAACTCAAGGTGCCGGATACGATCATCGGCTCGTTCCAGGGCGCCGCGCAGGCATTCCAGTCGTCGATCGCCGGCATGGGCATCCTGTTGTTGCTCGCGATCTTCGTGATCTACCTCGTGCTCGGCATCCTCTACGAAAGTTTCGTGCATCCGTTGACGATCCTCTCGGGATTGCCGACGGCGGCATTTGGCGCGCTGCTGACCCTGATGATTTTCCGCATCGATTTGAACCTGTATTCGGCGGTGGGGCTGATCATGCTCATCGGCATCGTCAAGAAGAACGCGATCATGATGATCGACTTCGCGCTCGAGAAACAGCGCGCCGGCGAACCGGCGCAACAGGCGATCTTTGACGCCTGCCTGGTACGTTTCCGCCCGATCATGATGACGAGCTTTGCCGCGCTCATGGGCACCTTGCCGATCGCGCTGGGCCTGGGCGCCGGTGCTGAATCGCGGCGCCCGCTGGGCGTGGCGGTGGTCGGTGGCTTGCTGACTTCGCAGGTGCTGACCTTGTACCTGACGCCGGTGATCTACCTGTGGTTCGAGCGCGTGCAGTGGCGTTTCCGCCGGCAGGACAGCGCCGCTCCCGCAGTAGCCTGAATCACGCCGTACCGCCGAGTTTTGCTAAAGTGGCGGTCTTGCAATGGGTGCAGGCGTGGACGCAGCGGAACTCGAAAAAATATGTGGTGCGTGGCCCGGCACGAGCGCGGCGATCCGGCGCGAAGACGAACTCGTGCTGAGCGTCGCGGATCGCGCGTTCGCGACGCTATGCCTGTGCGGACCCGAGCGCGACCGGATTTCCTTCGCGGTCGATGCGGGACGCTTTGTCGAGATGACCGCCCAGGCCGGCATCGTGCCGGCACATTACGCGGCGCGCCCGTTCTGGATCACTTTGACCGAACCCGAACGCTTCACGCACGCGCAGGTGGAGGTTTTCCTGCACCGTTCCTACGAACTCGTCCGCGCCGGATTGAGCAAGCGGCAGAAAGCGATGTTGGGCGCGCCGGCAACCGGCGCATCAAAAAATGCGTGAATCGCAAAAGGATGACGGCGGGCATGTCGGGTAAAGCGGATTCGGTCAAGACGATTTTCTTCGCGCTCGGCGCGAATTTCGCGATCTTCGTGGCCAAGCTCGCGGCGGCGATCCTGACCGGTTCCGGCTCGATGCTGGCCGAAGCCGTGCATTCGCTGGCCGATTGCGGCAACCAGGGCCTGCTGCTCGCGGGCATGCGCCACGCGCGGCGCGCGGCGTCCACCGATCATCCGCTGGGCTACGGCATGGCCGTGTATTTCTGGTCGTTCCTCGTCGCCTTGCTGTTGTTCAGTGTCGGCGGCGTGTTCTCGATCTACGAAGGCATCCACAAACTCGAAACGCACGAACCGCTGCGCTGGCCGTGGCTGGCGGTCGGGGTCCTCGCATTCGGCATCGTCGCGGAATCGTTTTCGATGTGGGGCTGCATGCGTGAGGTGAACAAGGCGCGCGCGGGCAAGAGCCTGTGGCGCTGGTTCCGTGACAGTCGCCAGAGCGAACTGATCGTGATCTTCGGCGAGGATCTGGCGGCCCTGCTCGGCCTTGCCTTTGCCCTGGCAGCGGTGCTGTCGACCATGCTTTCGGGCAATCCGGTGTTCGATGC
>JAICYA010000122.1 GCA_025934455.1 Rudaea sp. | reverse complement strand
GCCGCGCGTGCGCTGACGTATCTGGGCAATATTCATCGCGACCGCGGCGAATATGCGCAGGCGCTTGACCTGCAACTGCAAGCTGTCGCCATCGATGAACGCCTTGACCGGCGCGTGGCGATTACCTATCGCAACCTCGCGCAACTGTATCGCGACCTCGACGATCCGGCATCTGCCCAAGGCTATTTCGAAAAGGCCATCGCCGCGGCCAGCCGCAACGGCAATCCGAGTCGCTATGCCGAGGTGTACGGCAGCTACGCCGGATTCCTGAACGACACGCTTGACCACGCTCGGGCCTTGGTCCTGGCCCGCGAGGCGCTCGCGCTGGACGAAGTACTGGGCGACACACCCGGGACGGCCTTCGAGCAACTGGAAATCGGGCGCGCGTTGCTTGGCCTGAATCGCCCTGCCGAAGCGGTCGCCCCGCTGCAGATTGCACTCGCCATGGGCCGCGCGCTGGACCAGCACGAAATCATCGCGCGCAGCCTGCTGGCATTGGCCAATGCAGCGCTGGTCCAGGGAGATCGCACCAACGCACGCGCAAGACTGCAACAGGCCATGCAGAAACTCGATTCCACTCGCTTCAAGTCGCGACTGCTGGAAGCCTATGGCCTTGGCGAACATTTGGCGATTCTGGACGGTGACAGCGCAACGGCGCTGGATTATGCGAGCAAACGCGGGGCATTGCGCGAGGAATTGATCGGTGCCGGCGCCAGCCGCCGCCTCGCGGCCATGCAGGCGCGGAATGCGCGCGCCGAAGCCGAGCAACAGCTGGCGTTGGCCAGGAAGGAAAACCAGCTGCAGGCGGTCCGCCTGCAACAGCAGCTCCAGCAACGCTACTTTGGCCTCGCCCTGCTGGCGGCGCTGCTTGCGCTCGCTGCCATCCTGGCATGGCGTTTCACGAACTCGCGCCGGCTCAATCAGGCACTGTCCCTGCGCAACAGGCAGATCGAGACCCAACGTTCGGCACTCAGCGATGCGAACGAGCGCCTGCAACAACAAGCGGGGGAGTTGTATCAGGCGGCCATCACCGATCCGCTCACCGGCGTGTTCAATCGCGGGCACCTGCTGGGCCGGATCGAGGCGCGACTGTGCGACGGTGCCAGCGATGGCGCCGGACTGGCCATGCTGCTGATCGACTTCGACAACTTCAAGCAGATCAACGATACGCACGGACACCAGTTTGGCGACCGTGTCCTCGTCGCCGGCGTGCAAACGCTGCGCGACCATTTGGGCGCGCAAGACATCATCGGCCGCTATGGCGGCGAGGAGTTCATGGTCGTGACCGACGGCTGCGATGTCGCCGGCGTGCACGCACTCGCCGAACGCTTGCGCACGCGCGTCGCCGAAACGCTGGCCACGTTCCTGCGCGGCCAGCCAGAGGCGGCCACGATCAGCATTGGCATCAGCATGCTGCGGCAGCTGCCGCATCCGGCGCGCATGGAGCAATTGATCGAAGCAGCGGACAAGGCCTTGTATAGGGCCAAGTCGGCAGGGCGCAACTGCGTCGTCTTGCATTCCGCCTGAGTGTGCGTGGTTGACAAGTCGGCGCGCGGGGATACGCTGGGTGCGGTTTCCCGGGCGGGCACGATCATGGGCGAGCGCATCAAACTCAATACGGCCGGCATGCACTGCATCGGCGCTTACCTGGCCAAACCCGCCGGCAAATCGAAAGGCGGCGTGGTGGTCGTGCAGGAAATCTTCGGCGTCAACGCGCACATCCGCAACGTGGCCGATGGCTTCGCTGCGCACGGTTACACCGCGATCGCGCCGGCGTTCTTCGATTTCGTCGAGAACGACGTGGAGCTCGCCTACGACAAACCCGGCATCGACAAGGGCAAGGTGCTGGCGATGGATGTCGGCATGGAGCGCGCGGTCGAGGCCGTGGCGAGCGCCGCGGAATCGATCGGGTCCAGCGGCAAGGTCGGCGTGGTCGGCTATTGCTGGGGCGGCACCGTGGCGCTGCGCGCAGCGCAGGTGCTCGGCCTGCCGGCGTCGAGCTATTACGGCGCGCGAAATGTCGGATTCCTCGATCAGCCGCTCAAGGCGCCCGCGATCTTCCACTTCGGTGCGGACGATCCGTCGATTCCGCCCGAGGCAATCGCCAAGCAGCGCGCCGCCTGGCCCGACGCGCCCGTGTACGTCTACGAACATTGCGGCCATGCCTTCAACCGCGATGCCGATGCGCACGCCTACAACGCGGCAGCGGCGAAGCTCGCGCTGCAACGCACACTGGACCTGTTCGTGCGCAGTCTCGCCTGACCATGCTGGGAGAACCGGATTTTATCCTCGATCCGCGCCTGGCTGGCGACACGCATCTCGTCGGCGATCTCGACCTGTCGCGCGTGCTGCTGATGGACGACGCGCGTTTTCCGTGGCTGATCCTCGTGCCGCGGCGCTGGCGTATGCGCGAGCTTATCGACCTCGACATCACTGCTCAGCAACTGCTGCTCGCCGAGATCGATCGCTGCGCACGCGTCCTGCGCACGCTTGAAAAACCCGACAAGCTCAACATCGCCGCGCTCGGCAACGTGGTCGCGCAATTGCACGTGCACGTGATTGCGCGCCGCGCGAACGATGCAGCATGGCCGCTGCCGGTGTGGGGATTCGGCGAACGCGTGCAGCATGCGTCGCTTGAATTGCACGATCGCCTTGATGCATTGCGCGAAGCGCTGGACATTACCAGCGCATGAACGCGCCGCGCATCGAAGCACTGGGCGATCGCGCGTTGCTCATCCACTGCGGCGAAACCATCGACGCCGCGATCAATGCGCGCGCGCTGGCGATTGCGCGCGCGCTCGAAGATGTCCGGCTTCCCGGCATCTTGGACATCGCGCCCGCCTATGCCAGCGTGTGCGTGCGCTACGAGCCAGCCGCGTGGACCAGCACCGACCCGGCACAAGCGCCTTTCGATCGCGTCGCCGAACATCTGCGTACACTTGTGAACAATGCTGCATCCGATGCAGCAACGGACACTGGCAGCATCGAGATTGCGGTGACCTACGGCGGCCAATGCGGACCCGACATCGCCGATGTCGCCGCGCACACCGGGTTGTCCGAAGAAGAAGTCGTGGCACGCCACGGCGCAGCGGAATACCGCGTCGCCATGCTCGGCTTCACGCCCGGGTTTCCGTATCTGCTCGGCCTGGACCCAACCCTGCACATGCCGCGGCGCGCGACACCACGCACGCGCGTGCCGGCTGGATCCGTCGCCATCGGCGGCGCGCAGACCGGCGTGTATCCGCGCGAAACTCCGGGTGGCTGGCACCTGATCGGGCGCACGACGCAGCACCTGTTCGATCCCGCGCGCGATCCGCCGGCCCTGCTCAAGCCGGGCATGCGCGTGAAATTCATTGCGGAATGAGTATTCAAATTCTCACGCCAGGCTGGCAGACCAGCGTGCAGGATGGGGGCCGCCACGGTTTCGCTGCGCTCGGCGTCGGTGCGTCCGGCGCGATGGACGATGTCTCGCGGCGACTGGCCAACCTGCTGGTCGGCAACGCGGACGATGCCGCCGCGCTGGAAATCACCCTGCGCGGCCCGCACCTGCGCTTCGACGCCGATTGCGTCGTCGCACTCACCGGTGCCACGCTGGACGGACTGCCGATGTGGCGCCCCATGGCCGTCAGAGCAGGAACCGAAATCGCTTTCGGCACGATGGCACACGGCGCGTATGCCTACCTTGCCATTGCCGGCGGCATCGGCGGCGACAAGATCATCGCCAGCCGCAGCACCGATATCGGCGCTGGGCTCGGGCAGGCACTGGCGGCAGGCGACGTGCTGCCGTTCGCGAACGAGTCGCGCATGGCACACCGCGAGTTGTGGCGGCGCTTCGACTCAAGCCTGCCGCAGACGAACACCGACGATCCCGGCGTGGTTTCGGCGAAGTGGTCCCTCAATCCGCGCCCGTGGTTCGAGCTGGATCCGCACAATCCCATCGGCATGGTCGAAGGCGCGCACTTCACGCAACTGACCGACTCCGCTCGGCACACGCTGTTCCATGCGACGTTCCGTATCGGCGGCGATTCCAGCCGCATGGGCCTGCGCCTGCGCGAAGCACGGCTGGAACTGCGCGCGCCGCTGGAATTGGTTTCCGCCGCCGTCGTTCCCGGCACCGTGCAAATGCCGCCCAGCGGCGATCCCATCGTGCTGATGGCCGAAGCGCCGACCTGCGGCGGTTATCCGCGCATCGGCCACATTCCCACCGTCGAGTTGCCGCGGCTCGCGCAACGCCGGCCCGGCGACAGCGTGCGCTTTGCGCCGATGTCGCTCGGCGCCGCGCAAACGCGCTATCTTGAGCGCGAACGCGCGCTGGCAGCGCTGGCAAGAACCATTCGGGATCGTCTGCAATGACCCGCATCGACCTCAACTGCGACATTGGCGAATCATTCGGCACCTGGACCATGGGCGACGATGCCGGCGTGATGCCTTGGATCACCTCGGCAAACATCGCCTGCGGATTCCATGCCGGGGATTTTTCCACAATGTGCAAAACGGTACTTCTGGCCAAACGGCATGGCGTGGCCATCGGCGCGCATGTGTCGCTGCCGGATTTGCAAGGCTTCGGCCGACGCGTAATGAAGGTCTCGCCGGACGACGCGTATGCGCTCACGCTCTACCAGATCGGCGCACTGTCGGCTTTCGCGCGCGCTGCGGACTTGCGCGTCGCGCACGTGAAGCCGCACGGCGCGCTGTACAACATGGCCGCAAAGGATGCCGCACTCGCTGACGCCATCGCGCGCGCGGTGCGCGACTTCGATGCGCAGTTGATACTCGTCGGACTCGCCGACAGCGAATTGGCGAAAGCCGGCGCCGCGCTCGGCCTCGCCGTTGCCCACGAAGCCTTCGCCGACCGCCGCTATGAGGCCGACGGTTCGCTTACGCCGCGAAGCGTGGAAGGCGCCGTCATCGAGGATGCCGATGCCGCCGTTGCCCAGGCGGTAGAGATTGCCACGAAGGGAAAAGCGGAACTACGCACCGGCGGCACGCGCGAACTGCATGCCGACACGATCTGCGTCCACGGCGATCGGCCCGACGCGGCGCTGTTTGCACGCAAGTTGCGCGAGGGATTGATGGCGGCAGGCGTGGAAATCGCGAAATTCGCCGGCTAGCCGTTCCCTGGTTTACGCTTGCGTGAAGTGCCGGCCTTGCGCTTCTTGCCCGAATCGGCGATCGCGCACTGCGCCCAGACACGTAGCATGTCCGCGTCGTCGAGCACCTCGGCCGGAACCTCGAACAGCTTCGTCGCCTGGACCTTGCCCTGCTTGGCGTAGGAAAAGCAGCGGCTGCCGCGCTTTTCGTATTCGGCGCGCGTCGCCGGGCTGGTCGAGAAATACAGCGTGCCGTCCATGATCATGCCGAAGAAGCTCGCACCCGAGCGCAGTCCGATGCCGCCGAAGAATGGCGCCGAGGTCAGCGCCGGCACGCGCCCGAGTTGATCGAGCACGAAGCCGGTGAACTCGTCGCTGGGCTTGCCCATGTGCGTGCCGACTCCGCTTCTGATTCGTCAGAGCGAACGCCCATCGAATTCCGTAACCGGGATTGCCTTCAAATCGACGTCTTCGAGGCAACGGATATTGATCGCCGCCATTTCGTTGCCTTTGGAGTCCGCGCCTTCGCCGTACGGATGCGCGCCGCAGACCGGACAGAACCGGTGCTTGATCCTTTGCTTGTTGAACGTGTAGGTGCTCGCAGCGGCGTCCGGCGTAAGCAGACGGAACGCGCTCTTGGGCACGAACCACATCAGCGAGCCCTTGCGCTGGCAGATGGAACAGTTACATGCCGTCGCGCCATTGATCTCACCCTCAACTTCGAACGCGATTCTGCCGCAGTGGCAACTGCCTTTGTGTTTCATGTTGGTCTCCTATATGCGTTTGCTCAAAAACACATGCATCGCCCTTTCCCCGGCGACAGTCTTGTTGCATTCATAGCCCAGTGCGCGCCAGTCGATGCCGTGGAACAACGCTTCGCCGCTGCCGAGCAGCACGGGACGCACGGCGAGGTGCAGTTCGTCGATGAGGCGTGCGCGCAGGTATTCGCGCACCGTGGCCGCGCCGCCGCCGAGGCGTATATCGCGGCCGTTCGCGGCCTTGCGCGCCTGCGCGAGCGCGGACTCGATGCCATCGGTGACGAAATGGAACGTCGTGCCGCCTTTCATTGCCAACGGTGCGCGCGCGTGGTGCGTGAGCACGAAAACGGGCACGTGATACGGCGGCTCGTCGCCCCACCAGCCTTTCCAGCTGTCGTCCAGCCACGGCCCGCGTACCGGGCCGAACATGTTGCGGCCGAGAATCCACGCGCCGAGATTGTCGAAACCCTTTTCGGCAATGGAATTGTCGACACCGGTCTCGCCGCCGTCCTTGCCGTGCATGCGGTTCCAGAATTGCGAGTGGAAGAACCACTCCATCAATTCCGGCCCGCGTTCCCCCAGCGGATTTTCCAGACTCTGATTCGGCCCGGCGCCGAAGCCGTCGAG
>JAICYA010000207.1 GCA_025934455.1 Rudaea sp. | reverse complement strand
GTTCGCGATGATCGTCGGCATTCCGACCATGCAATTGCTGCTGTTCGGCTACGCGATCAACATGGACATCCGCCACCTGCCCGCCGCCGTACTCGACCAGGCCCGCACCGCGCAGTCGCGGCAGATCGTCGCGCAACTCGCACAAACCCATGTACTGGACTTCGAATACCGCCTGCGCACTCCGCAAGACATCGATGCGCTGTTGCGCGAAGGCAAGATCAGTGCGGCGCTGGTGAGTCCGCCGGATTTTGAGCGACGCCTGATCCAATCGACCGTGGGCGAACGCAATCGTCCGCCGCTGCAGATCGTCGTCGACGGTTCCGACCAGACCGTGCAGCAGGCCGTGCGCCAGCTTGCCGCGCTGCCGTTGTCCGCACTGCTTGACCCGGCCGCCTCGGTGCCGTCGTCCAATGTGGAAATCGTGAACTTCTACAATCCCGGCCGGCGCGCGCCGGTCAACACCGTCCCGGGATTGATCGGCGTCATCCTGACCATGACCATGGTGCTGTTCACGGCCATGGCGCTGGTGCGCGAACGCGAGCGCGGCAATCTGGAATTCCTGATCGCAACTCCCGTTTCGCCCACCGAACTGACCGTGGGCAAGGTGCTGCCTTTCGTCGGCATCGGCCTGATCCAGGTCACGCTGGTGCTGTTGCTGGGGGTGGCGATTTTCCAGGTACCGATTCGCGGCAGCCTGTTCGACGTCTACGTCGCGGCGCTGGTGTTCATCGTCGCCTCGCTCGCGCTGGGTGTGTTCCTGTCGACGCTGGCGAAGAGCCAATTCCAGGCCATGCAGCTCGCGTTCTTCACGTTCCTGCCGCAGATACTTCTATCCGGCTTCATGTTCCCTTACGCCGGCATGCCGTGGCCGGCGCAGTGGCTCGCCGAGATTTTCCCGATGACGCATTTCATGCGCCTGATCCGCGGCATCCTGCTGCGCGCGGCCACGCTCGCCGACCTGTGGCCGGAGCTCGTCGCACTCGGCGTATTCATCGTGGTGATGCTCGGCGTTGCGATCGCGCGCACGCGCAAACGGCTGGATTGAAGCGCCCGCATGGCGGGCGTGCGCTGGAGCGGATAGAATCGGGTCGCCATGCCGTACGCGCCGATCAACCAGACGGCAAACAGCGACCCAAAGCCGGTCGTATTCGTCGTCGACGACGAGGCAGGCATCCGCTCCGCGCTGCGACGCCTGCTGAAGCTCGCTGGCCTGACGGTGGAGACCTATTCTTCGGGTACCGAATTCCTGGAAAAGGCCCAGTTGCACGGTGCGGGCTGCGTGCTGCTGGATATGCGCATGCCGCAGATGAGCGGCCTGGAAGTCCAGGCCCGCTTGAATGAGCGCAGGATCGCCCTGCCGGTGATTTTTCTGACCGGCGCGGCGGATGTTCCGATGGCGGTTGCCGCGATGCGCAACGGCGCGCACGAATTCATCGAGAAGCCGTTCGACGACCGGCAACTGGTCGCGCGCGTGCGTCAGTTGCTGGAACAAGCCCACAATCACTTGCAGCGGGCGGAAGACCGCAACGTCACCATCGCGCGCCTGCGCAGCCTGACCCCGCGCGAGCGCGAAGTGCTGGATCTGGTGGCAGCGGGCGGCACGGCCAAGGAAATCGCCCGGCAATTGGGCACCAGCCACCGGACCGTGGAAATCCATCGCGCGCACCTGATGCAAAAACTGGCGGCGTCCTCGCTGGCCGACCTGGTGCGGATGCAATTGCTCGCAGCCGCCGAACCGATCCGCGACGCCGGCACGAATTAGGCGAGCCGGGCCGCCGGTCGCGGCCTGCGGACGCCATACGTATTCATACGCATTTCGCCGCAACCGGCGCCTGCCTATCATCCTTCTCGCTTGCCACGAGCAGGATTCCGAAACGATTCGGGCCTTCTCGCGCCAGAGCGCACGGCAAGCAGGCTCTTCATCGCCGCGCATTGTTGGGAGCCCGCCATGAATACCCAATCGATCCGCCATTTCGCCCTCGCTCTCGGCTTTGCCGCATTCGCCGCGACCGGCGCACACGCGAGTACCGCGCTGCGCGCGCAGCGCCTGACGCCGCCGGAAAGCTCCGCCAGCAGTTTTGCGCGTCAGAATCCGGTGGTACTGGGCGACTGGATCGCCGTGTTCGGGCGCATCAGTGCGGTGGACGGAGACGGCAGGGTATACATTTATCATCGCCAGGCGGGCGCGTGGTCCTTGTTCCAGGAAATTGCACCGCCGGACAGCGCCGACGGCCAGGATTTGCTCGCTTTCACCGGCAATGCGCTCATCGTCGGCTCGCCCGGTGCATGGAACCCGCACCTCACCGGCAACGCCGGCTCGGTGTCGATCTACGTACTGCAGAACGGGCAATGGCTGCTTGAAGAAACGCTATACAGCTATACCGGGATCATGAGCGGCGCCAGCGGATTCGGCAGTTCGCTGGCAGTGGACGGATCCACGCTGTATGTCGGCTTTCCGGGCTACATCAACGACAATGGTCTGCAGGTCGGCGATGTCGAAGCCTACGACCTGTCCAAATTACCTTCCAGTTACGCGGGGCAGATCCTCGCGCGCGCGCCGGTCGACCAGTCCAGCTTCGGCTCCAGTTTAGCCGCTGCCAACGGCACCTTGGCCGTCGGCGCAGACAATCTCGGCCTGGCCGGCGTCGGCGCCTCGGCCGGTGCGATTTATACCTTCGCCAAGGTCTACAACGGCTGGAGTCAGAGCGGCATGCTCACCGCACCCAACCCGGTTGCCTTCGCTTACTATCCGGACGTGCTGGTCCTGGATGGCGGCAGAATCGTCGCCGGAGACGCCGAATTCTACAGTCAGATGAAGGGCGGAGCGTACGGCTCAGCGTATTCCTATGTCGCCGCGGCCGGGCAGTTCAATTACGAAAGCGAGTTGACCGACGCGAACAGCTATGGCGGCGACAGGTTTGGCACCAGCGTGACTTCGGTGAGCGGTTTTTCTCTGGTCGGTTCGATGGGCAAGGGCGATGCCGGCCAAGTCTTCGCCTATCACCATGATGCCAGCGCCGGGTCGCAACCGGCCGGAGTCTACAGCGTAGCGGCACTGCAGCCGGGCGATGGCTTCGGCGTGAGCATGGCGACCGACACAACCACGCTGGTGATCGGTGCGACCTAATCGGGTCGCACCCCGGCGAGCCCCGGCGCGATCTATGTCATGCAATACCCGGCGACGGACCGACTCTTCGGCGAAGGCTTCGAGCCCTGATCGCAGGAGCCGCCACATGACAGGCGCTTGCGCCATCGCGTACACTGGCGTTTTGTCAGGGGCGCCGTGTCGCAATGAGCTTTCGCTTGTCCGCATGGAAGTGCGTCGTCGTATTTGCAAACGTCGCCGTACTGCTGGCATCCGCCGGATGCGATCAACAGCCGGCCCCGCCGCTGAGCACGGCGGCGGCCGCGGAAGTGCGCCCTGATGAGGATACCGGCAAGGGTCCCGGCTACACCTACACCATCGCTTATCCGACGCTGGATCCGCAGTGGCATGCGCTCGACAAGGCGATCCGTGAGTCCGCCGCCGTGCAGAAAAAGGCTTTCCTGAACGCGAGCACCGACGACCGGGACAAGAGCATCGACTACACGCTGGACCTGAATTTCACCGTCGCCCGCCGCACCGCGGATTTCGTCAGCGTCATTACCTCGGGTTCGTCCTTCATCGGTGGGGCGCACGGCATGCCGATCCTCGCCAGCTTCAATCTGGATCTCGCCGACGGCAAGCTCAAGACCCTTTCCGACCTGTTCGCGGATGCGCAAACCGGCCTGCAGGCAGTCAGCGCGGAATGCCGGCGCCAACTCGAGGGCCGCTACGAAGCGAAATTGCGCGCCGATCCCGGCAGCATGACGCCGGCGCAGCAAGAATCGGACATCCAGTCGATGAAAAGCTGGATAGAGAAAGGCACGCAGCCCGCCGCCGAAAATTTCGACGTGTTCCTGATCGACGGACTGGATACCCGTGCAATCGGCGTGACGGTTATTTTCCCGCCGTATCAAGTGGCGCCATATGCGGACGGCCCGCAACAGGTGGAAGTGCCCGCCAAGGTGTTTTACGACCTGCTCAAACCCGAATACAAGGATGCGTTTGCCATCGACACGGAAGCGCGCAAGCTGGGCACGGGCGTGCGTTGAACGCGACGCTGCTGCAAACGGCGTATTTCTTCCTTGCCGGAATCCTGATCCTGGTTGGCATCGCCGGTGCGGTCGTGCCGATCCTGCCGGGCGTGCCGCTGGTGTTCGGCGGCATGCTGCTGGCCGCGTGGGCCGATCATTTTCAGCATATCGGCGCTTTTACCCTGATCTTGCTCGGCGTGCTTGCCGCGCTTGCCCTGCTCGTCGATTTCCTCGCCGGCATCCTCGGCGCCAAACGCGTCGGCGCGAGCACGCGCGCGCTGTGGGGCGCGAGCATTGGCATGCTCGTCGGGTTCT
>JAICYA010000393.1 GCA_025934455.1 Rudaea sp. | reverse complement strand
TTGGGCGAACTCACGCGGACCGCCTGGAAGCACGACGTGCAGACCATGATCGAAGGTCCCGGCCACGTGCCGATGCACCTGATCAAGGAAAACATGGACCGGCAGTTGGAAAAATGCGGCGAGGCGCCGTTTTATACCTTGGGACCGCTGACCACCGACATCGCGCCGGGCTACGACCACATCACCAGTGCGATCGGCGCCGCGATGATCGGCTGGTACGGCACGGCGATGCTTTGCTACGTCACGCCCAAGGAACACCTGGGACTTCCCGACAAACAGGACGTGCGCGACGGCATCGTCACCTACAAGATCGCCGCGCACGCGGCGGACCTGGCGAAAGGCCATCCCGGCGCGCAGGCGCGCGACAATGCGCTGTCCAAGGCGCGTTTCGAGTTCCGTTGGGACGACCAGTTCAACCTAGGCCTCGATCCGGAAAAAGCCAAGGAATTCCACGACGAAACGCTGCCCAAGGACGCACACAAGACCGCGCACTTCTGCTCGATGTGCGGACCGAAATTCTGCTCGATGAAGATCACGCAGGATGTTCGCGATTATGCGAAGGAGCATGGCGTCGGTGAAAGCGAGGCGCTCGTCGAGGGCATGGCCGAGAAGTCGCGCGAGTTCCGCGAGGGCGGTTCCGAAGTCTATGTCACCGGCAAGAGTTGACCGGCAATGAAACTCCCCGTTCCCTTCATCCAGTTGCCGTTGCAGTTCGACGCCGAGCGCCTCGCGCGCGAAGTGCTCATGTTCGGTCCCGAGCACTGGCGCGAGCATCCGCAGAAATACCCGGGCAACCTGTGGCTGCCGCTGCTGTCCGCGAACGGCGATCCGGCCAAGGAAACGATTGCCGGGCCGATGCGGCCGACGCAATACCTGCGCGAATGCCCGTACCTGATGCAGGTGCTGTCGCGCCTCGGCGCCGTGTGGGGACGCACGCGCCTGATGAAGCTGACGGCGCAGGCCGAAGTCACGCCGCACTTCGACGTGCACTACTACTGGCGCTCGCGCATGCGCGTGCACGTGCCAGTGGTGACGACACCGTCGGTACGCTTCCGCTGCGGCGACGAGGAAGTGCACATGGGCGCGGGCGAATGCTGGATCTTCGATACCTGGCGCCGCCACCACGTGATCAACCCGAACGACGTCGAACGCATCCATCTCGTTGCCGACACGGTCGGCAGCGACGATTTGGGCGAACTCATCCGCACCGGTCGCATGTCCGGCGGCACGCCGGAGCCGCCCGGTTGGCGCACGCAATTCGTGGCCCCGACCGACGAGCGCGATCCGCCCCTGCGCATGGAGTCGGAAAACGTACCGACCGTGATGACGCCGTGGGAACTGCGCGAACACATCACGTTCCTGCTCGGGGAAACGCGGTCACACCCGATGCTTGAATCGGTCAGGGCGGTGACCGCGCGCTTCCTCGGCGCGTGGTCGGCGCTGTGGTCGGAATTCGGCAATGCCGAAGCGGGTTGGCCGGCGTATCGCAAGGCGTTGACTACCTACGAGCAGTGGCTGCGCGGCAATGCCATGGACGTGCTGCTGCTCAACGAATCGCGCCTGGTCAACGCGTTGTCCATCATGGTGTTGTCGATGGCGCTGAGCGATCACAAGCGTGCGGACGGGGACGAATTGCGCCAGACCACGGTGGCGCTGCCGAACGCGCCGTCGATTCCGGGCCCGCGCGCAGCGAACGGCGAGACGGTTTTCGACCGGCCGGTATTCATCATGTCGCCGCCGCGTTCCGGTTCCACCTTGTTGTTCGAAACGATGGCGCAGGCGCCCGGCGTCTTCACGATCGGCGGCGAGAGCCACGCGATCATCGAAGGCGTGCCGGAACTCAACGTCATCGCGCACAACTACGATTCGAATCGGCTCGATGCGAGCATCGCCACGCCACAGCTCGCCGAAACGTTGCGCCGGCGTTTCCTGTCGGAAATGCGCGACCGCGACGGCACGCGCCTGGGCGGCCAGCCCGCGCGCCTGCTCGAGAAGACGCCGAAGAATTCATTGCGCGTGCCGTTCCTGGCCAAGGTATTTCCGCAGGCGCGGTTCGTGTTCCTGTACCGCGACGTGCGCGAGACGCTGTCGAGCATGATCGAGGCATGGCAATCGGGCCGCTTCGCCACGTATCGCAACTTGCCGGGCTGGACCGGCGAATTGCCGTGGTCGCTGTTGTTGACGCCGGGCTGGCGCGAACTGAACGGCAAGTCCCTGCCCGAGATTGTCGCGCGCCAGTGGGAAACGGCCACGCGCATCCTGCTCGACGATCTCGGCGCGATTGCGCCGGAACGCATCACCGTTGCGCGCTACGATTCCCTGCTGGCGAACCCT
>JAICYA010000462.1 GCA_025934455.1 Rudaea sp. | reverse complement strand
GAGACCAGCAGCGGGTACTGGCCCTGGTAACCCTCGCCCGCCCACACGAACGGCTTGACGAAGCCGTCCCAGATGGCAGGGCCGCCGTCGATGGTGACGTGCGAGGCGACGCCAAGCTGCTGCGCGCGCTGCTCGATGTAGGCGCGTTCCTCGGCATCCACGCCGCCGGTGTCGGCGAACACCGTGTGCACGGCCCAGCCGCGCTCCTTGAGATAGGGCACGCAGAAACTGGTGTCGAGGCCGCCGGAAAACGCGAGGACGATGTCTTTGCTCATGGGAAGATTCCGCAGGGTCACTGGTTGGCGAGCGCCGCCATCGCCGCTTTCTGCACGTGCAGGCGGTTCTCGGCTTCGTCGATGGCGATGCACGCAGGCGAGTCCATCACCGCATCGGTGGCTTTGACGTTGCGGCGCAGCGGCAGGCAGTGGCTGAACACCCCACTGTCGGTCAGCGCCATCTTCGCTTCGTCGACGATGAAGTGCTTGTGCGCATCGCGGATCGGTTTTTCGTCCGCCCAACGGCCGAAGTACGGCAGCGCGCCCCAGCTCTTCGCATAGATGACGTTGGCGCCGCGATAGGCACTTTGCGGATCGTGGCTGATGGTCAGCGAGCCGCCATTTTCGGCGA
The DNA here is from genome assembly GCA_025934455.1 of Rudaea sp. The sequence goes on along the minus strand of JAICYA010000462.1, from coordinate 1,081 downwards.
CGTTGTGCCTGGCGAAATCCATGTAGCGTGGATCGAGCATGTATTCCGGCGTCGGACACAGCAAGGTCACGTCCATGCCGAAGCGCGTGGCGATCTGCAGCGCGGAGTTGGCAACCGCGGTATTGAGCGGTTTTGGGTGATACGTCCAGGTCAGCACATATTTTTTGCCACGCAGATCCGGCGTGCCGAAATGCTGCTGCAGGGCGAGGATGTGCGCGAGCTCCTGCATCGGATGCGTGATCGTTTCCATGTTGATCACCGGCACCGTCGCGTATTTCGCGAACGCGCAGATCACGCGATCCTCGCGGTCGACGGCCCAGTCCTGGAATTTCGGGAACGCGCGCACGCCGATGAGATCCACGTAGCGCGACAGCACGCGCGCGACCTCGGCGATATGCTCCTCGGCCTCGCCGTCCATGACCGTACCGACGTCGAATTCGATAGGCCATGCATCCTTGCCCGGCTGCAGCACGACGGCGTGGCCGCCGAGCTGGAACGCACCCAGCTCGAAACTCGTGCGCGTGCGCATCGACGGGTTGAAGAACAGCAGCGCGATGGATTTTCCCGCGAGCTGCGTACCGGCCTTCGAATGCTTGAATGCGACGGCCTGCGCGAGCAAGTCATCGAGCTCGGCGCGAGACCAGTCCTGGGTGGAAAGAAAATGGCGAATCGTCACGATGAAAGCTCCAGAAAACGAAAAACCCGGCGCGAGGCCGGGTTTTGGGGTCGATGCGACAAAGAAATGTCCGCGCGACAGCTACCCGGCCGGAATGCAAGGCTCCGGTCGGCGCGCGCGCGAAGTCATGCCAGCGGCCATGCGGGCGCTGGTCAGGACATCGGCGGAGGTAGCGAAAAAGTTCATTGGTAGCACGTTAACACGAACTCATTTTGCAACGCAACATATTTCGGAAAGACGTCTGGACGGCTATTCCGTTGGCGTGACACTCACCTTCACGCGCAGCCTGTCGCCGGGATCAAAGGCAAGGCGCGAGCTATAGACGTCGCCGCGATAGCGATATTCGACGTCGTAGGCGACGACCTTGCGCCGGCTCGCGGCAGCCGGCGGACAATGCCGCACCGT
>JAICYA010000275.1 GCA_025934455.1 Rudaea sp. | reverse complement strand
GCGAAGAACGCAACATCAAGTAATGCGGAGTCCGCCATGAAGCAACCCGCCGTCATCGCGCCATCGATCCTGTCCGCGGACTTCGCGCGGCTCGGCGAAGAAGTGGACAACGTCCTCGCCGCCGGCGCGCACTGGATCCATTTCGACGTGATGGACAACCATTACGTGCCGAACCTGACCATCGGCCCGCTGGTATGCGAGGCGCTGCGCAAGCACGGCGTGAAAGCGCCCATCGACGTGCACCTGATGGTCAAACCCGTGGATCGCCTCGTACCGGATTTCGCGAAGGCCGGCGCGAGCCTGATCAGCTTCCATCCCGAGGCTAGCGACCACATCGACCGCACCCTGGGCCTGATTCGTGAACACGGCTGCCAAGCGGGCCTGGTGTTCAATCCCGGCACGCCGCTTTCGTATCTGGATTACGTACTCGACAAGATCGACCTCATTCTCATCATGTCGGTCAATCCCGGTTTCGGCGGACAGAGCTTCATCCCGACCGCGCTGGAAAAACTGCGCCGCGCGCGCGAGCTCATCGACCGCAGCGGCCGCGCGATCCGGCTGGAAATCGACGGCGGCGTGAAAACCGACAACATCGCTGACATCGCCCGCGCCGGTGCCGATACATTCGTCGCGGGTTCAGCGATCTTCGGGCAGAAGGATTACAAGGCCACGATCGCGGCGATGCGCAAGGCGATCGGGTAAAACCGGGTTTGAAAAACGCGCCGGGAAGCCCTCGGAGGTTGGGGGAGGAACGGGCTCCCCGGCGCGCGTTGAAAAAATCAGAGCGTGAGCCAGCTCGGGTCGACGTTTTCGTTTTGCTGCTGCGCCTCGCGCTCGTGCTGCGGCGCTTCGGCATAACGGCAGGCAGGCGCATCGCGCCAATCGTCGAGTTCTTCGCGCAGGTTCAGGTAATCGGCGGGCAGATAAAGGTCCATGGTCGTCTCCGGTTAAAAACGCACAGTGGCTATCAATCCCAGCAGCAAGGCGCTCAGTGCAAAGGCAATGCGCAGGGGTTCGAAGCTGCGGGCGAGTTCGGCATTGGCATCGGGGCGTTCGGTCTTCATCGTGGTCTCTTGGGGAGCGTGGCCAGATTGAACGCGCGAACGGCGCCGGCGCCGACGCGTCGCGGGCCGGACGGCGACGAGATATGGCGAAACCCTGACATCCGCGCCGCGCCGATTGCCGCGCGCGGGCGCGCCCCGTAAGCTGCATTCGCCGCCACCACGAGGAACCCGCATGGCCCGCCATATCGCCATCGTCGAGGACGAGCCCGCCATCCGCGCCAACTACGTCGAAGCGCTCACGCGCATCGGCTACCAGGTGCAAGGCTATGGCTCGCGGCCCGACGCCAGCCGTGCATTCGCGCTGCGCCTGCCCGAACTCGTGATCATCGACGTCGGCCTCGGCGACGAACCCGAAGGCGGCTTCGACCTGTGCCGCGAACTGCGCGCCAAATCGCCGACGCTGCCGATCATTTTCCTCACCGCGCGCGATTCGGATTTCGACATCATCTCCGGCCTGCGCCTGGGCGCGGACGACTACCTGACCAAGGACGTGAGCCTGCACCACCTCGCCGCGCGCATAAGCGCCCTGTTCCGGCGCCTGGACGCCCTGGGCCGGCCGAGCGCGAAGGAAACCGTGGTCGAACACGGCCCGCTCAAGCTCGAGGCCGAGCGCATGCGCATCACCTGGAACGGCGCCGAGGTGCCGCTGACCGTGACCGAGTTCTGGATGGTGCACACCATGGTGCGCTTTCCCGGCCATGTGAAGAATCGCGACCAGCTCATGCGCGAAGCCCAGGTCGTCGTCGACGACGCAACCATTACCTCGCACATCAAGCGCATCCGCAAGAAATTCATCGCCATCGATCCGGCGTTCGATGCGATTGAAACTGTTCACGGCGCGGGGTATCGCTGGAAACCCTAGAAGACGAATTGCCGCTCGCCGACCGAATGTCCCTGCGCTTCAAGCTCCTATTGATCGCACTCTCCACGCTGGCCCTGCCGCTGGCGGGTTGGCTGTTCGTGCGCCAAATGGAGCAGCTGCTGCGCCAGGGTCAGGAACAGACCCTGATCGCGACGGCGAACGCGGTTGCGCAAAGTCTCGATGTGCTCGGCGTGCCGCTGCCGCCGACGGGCGCGGCACTGTACGTACAGCGCGCGCCGGGACGCATGGTCGTGGACGGCTACGGCGACGACTGGAACCTGCTCACGCCATTCGCGCAGAAGCTCGGCCCTGCGAACGATCCCGGCAAGCTGACCTTGCTGTTGTGCGACGACGCGGACTGGCTGTACCTCTTCGCCAGCGTGCGCGATGCCACGCGCGACCGCGTCGACGCCAGCGATCCGCGCGCAGCAAGCGCCGATCACCTTTCCTTGACCTTGCAGCGGGGCGATCTGATCCGGCGCTACCTCATCGCCAGCGCCGCGCCGGGACATTTCGATGCGCTCACGCTCGGCGACGCCAGCGACAACGCGCTGCCGACCATCGTCGAAGGCGTCTGGCAGGAAGACGGCTCCGGCTACCGCGTGGAGCTGCGCCTGCCGCGCGCGCAAATACCCGATCGCCTCGGACTGGGCGCATTCGACTCGGCGCAACCAGTGCCTGAACAGACCGATACGCTGCCCCTGCTGCGTTTATCGAAACCCCTTTCCGCGCAACTCGAGCGCATCGTGCCGGAGGGCATGCGCGTGCGTCTGATCAGCGACGAAGGCTGGGTGCTGGGCGCGGCGGGCACGCTCGCCGATACTGCCAGCGCGAAAGGCGCGCGCCGGCGCTGGCTCGAAGGCTTCGTCTACCGCAGTCTGATCGCACCACAGGTGAGTCAGGCCGCGAACTTCGCGCCGAGCCTGCCACGCCTGGACGCCACCGAAGTCTGGCAGGCGCTGTCCGGCGTCACCGCCACGGCCTGGCATCGCGGCAGCAGCATCGACAATGTCGACCTCGCCGCAGCAGTGCCGCTCAAGGCCAACGGCGAAGTCCGCGGCGCCGTGCTGCTCGAGCGCACCAGCGCCACCCTGCCCCTGCTCACGAACCGCGCCCTGCTCAGCCTGGGCGGCGCCAGCCTGCTCGCGCTCATCCTTGCCGGTGCCATCCTGTTCGCCTTCGCCAGCGTGCTTTCCTTGCGCATCCGCCGCCTGCGCAATGCCGCGGAACATGCGGTGCACGCGGGTGGCCGCGGCGAAGTGCCGCTGCCGCTGACGAACGCGCGCGACGAACTCGGCGACCTCGCGCGCAGTTTCTCTCGCCTGCTCGAGGAGTCAGCCGCCTATACCGACTACCTGAGCACGCTGGCGAGCAAGCTCTCGCACGAATTGCACACGCCGCTCGCCATCGTCAAATCCTCGCTGGACAATCTCGATCATCAAGCCATTCCCAGCGACGCCCGCACCTACGTTGCTCGCGCGCGCGACGGCGCGGAACGCCTCGGCGCGATCGTGCGCGCGATGAGCCAGGCCAGTCGCATGGAACGCGCGATCGCCGCCGCAGAACCCGAGGACTTCGATCTCGCCGCCGTGGT
>JAICYA010000032.1 GCA_025934455.1 Rudaea sp. | reverse complement strand
TTCTGGCTGCAGGGCGACTTGAATCTGGATCGTGTCGAACTATCGCCGAATGGCGATGGCCGCTACAAGGTGCTGCGCACGATCGACCCGAGCGCCACGCCGGTGTTGCGCACGCGCAGCAGCGGCACGTTTGCCGCCACGGTTCCGGCGGATGGTTCGGCAGTGCGCAAGTTGCTGCAGGATCAATACGCGGATGGTCGCGTGATTGCCGACTCGCTCAAGCCGGCGGAATTGCGCCAGGGCGACACGATCTACACCGGGCAAGGCGCCGCGCTGGTGGTCAGGCGTGCCGGCGGGCAGCTTGCGCGCTATTGGCTCGACGGTTCGCTCGATCTGGGCCAGATCGGCCTGCAGAGCCAGGGTGGAAACGTCTACAAGGTGCTGTCCGACACCATCCGGTGACGGAACGTGCACAGGCCGCCGCAGCGGCGGCCTGTGCAACTATTTGCAGTCGTTCACTTCGTGCGCGGCTATCGTCGCGTAGGGCTTGAATTGCGGTAACGCCGCGGCGAGTTCGTTTTGTGCCTGCGCCAATGCTCGCACGTCCGCACACACACGATTGGCGGCGGCTTCGACTTTCGCCGCACTCGCGTTCACCTTTGCATCGATCGAATCCGGGTTGCCCGAAGCCAATCCTTCGGCAACGCTGGCGATGGCCGTCGCCGCCGTCGAAGCTCCCGCAGCGCCCGTTTTCATGGCGTCGTTGCGCAGTGCCAGGGCGCTGGCGAAATAACGCGCGGCAATCTGCGCTTGCACCACATTGACGGTCACCGGCGTGCCGGCGATGCTCAGGGTGCCGGACGCGCTGACGATTGCGTCGGTGCGGCCCGGCGCATGCACGGTCCAGCACGCTCAGATGCTGGAACTGCGAATCGGCATGGCTGCACGCGGCGGTTACGGCACACAGCATCAATACGCTCAGGATTTTCAGACGGGTCATGGATGGATCCTCGATGGATTACGCGTAGGCTTCCACGCGCGAGCGGCGCAGCCAAATGGCCGCCGCGATCATCGCCACGCCGGCGGCCACGCCGATCAGGAAATTCGGCGAGGCGAACTGGTCGGCGATCGCGCCGAACGACAACAGGTTGCCCAGGGCGATGCCGGGGTCCGCGTTTGCGTGTTCGAGCGCGCGCAGGCTGTCGAGATTGATCCAGCTTTCCGGAATCAGGCTGAGAAGGATGCGGCCGACGATATGCCGCCAGAACCAGCCGCTGAACGAAAACGAGTTCGTGATTTGAGCCCATGACACGATTACGCCGGCGACGATCGGCAGCATCACGGCCCACAGGAACGGCTTGGAGCGCGCATAACTCGAGCACAGCAGCAGCCAGCCCATCGTCGGCAGGGCCCACAGCGCGTTGACGGGGATCAGCACGGCGAGCTTTACCCACATTGCGACGAGGTGTGTCGGCGACCACAGGTACGGCAGGGCGTTGATGCCGTGGATGGCGGCGTAGAGCGTCATGAGGATCAGGAAGCCCAGTTGCAGCACGATCATGCCGAGCACGGCCAGCGCCGGCGCGAGGACGAGTCCCGCCGTCACTTTGGCGAGCACCGTCTGTGTGTCCGACAGCGGCAGCGATTTCCAGAACAGCACGCTGCGGTCGGCACGGTCGTTGTACAGCGCACCGAGCGCGTAGAAGAACACGACCACGAACAGGGCGATGCGGATCGGCATGCCCATCGTGATCAGGCCAACGTCGAGCGCGCCCTGGAATTTTGCCATCGCGTCGGCATCGATGTGGCTCGTCAGTTGATCGAGATGGATGCCGTTCAAGGTGAAACCGTTTTGGTGCGCGGTGAATTCGGCGGTGATCAGGCCCATCGCCATGAAGGCCAGCATGACCAGCGCGATGATCAGCGGCGTCCACAGGAATCCGCCGCGGTGTTCCCAGTATTCGCGCTTGACCTGCCAGAGGAATTTGCTAGTTGCGGTAATCGGGTTCATGGTGCTGGCGTTCATGCGTACGTTCCTTTCATGGTCGCGACGAACAAGTCCGCAACGCTCGGTTTATGCAGTTCGCCAAGTTCGGCCAGGCGCGCCTTGTCGATGCCGTCGAACAGGAAGATGGACTTACCGAAGACCTGGCGTTCGTACAACGGCTTGAGCGCACGTGCCGCATCGGCCTTGTCCGGATTGACCATCACTTCCGCGAAGCGCTCGCCGACGTCGTCCATGGTTGCGTCGAGCACGATGCGGCCTTCCTTGATGAACAGCAGATCGGTGAGGATGTGTTCGATCTCCTCGATCTGGTGCGTGGTCACGAGGATGGTCTTCTGCTCGTCGAAATAGTCGCCGAGCAGGTTGTTGTAGAACTCCTTGCGATACAGGATATCCAGGCCCAGGGTCGGCTCGTCGAGGATGAGCAGCTTGGCGTCGATCGCCATGACCAGGGCCAAATGCAACTGCACGATCATGCCCTTGGACAGTTCGCGCACGCGCTGGGTCGGCTTGATCTTGGTGCGGGCAAGGAGTTTTTCGCATTTCTCGCGCGAGAAACGCGGATGCACGCCGCCGACGAAATCCACCGCGTCGCCGACGCGCAGCCAGCGCGGCAGCACGGCCACGTCGGCGATGAAGCACACCTGTTGCATGAGCTCGGTGCGGTGCGTGCGCGGATCCAAGCCGAGCACCGACAATTGGCCGTCGAATTCGGCCAGCCCGAGGATGGCCTTGAGTGCCGTGGTCTTGCCGGCGCCGTTCGGCCCGACCAGGCCGACGATGCGGCCAGGCTGGATCTCGAGGTTCACGTTGTCCAGTGCGACCGTGTTGCCGTAGTGCTTGGACAGTCCCTTTGCCTGCACGACGGCAGTCATGATTTTTCTCCCTTGTTTTCGCTGTTTTTTATCAGGGTGGCGAGGTCGAGGTTCATGCGCTGGATGCGCGCGAACAGGGCCGGCCATTCCTCGCGCAGGAAGTGTTCGCGTTCGGATTTCATCAGCGCCGCGCGCGCGCCATCGGTCACGTACATGCCCAGCCCCCTGCGTTTTTCCACGAGTTGTTCGTCCACGAGTTCCTGATATCCCTTCGAAACGGTGATCGGGTTGAGCTGGAAATCGGCGGCGACCTGGCGCACCGAGGGCAGGGCGTCGCCGGGTTTGAGCACGCCATCCAGGATCATCGCCACCACGCGGTCGCGCAGTTGGCGGTAGATCGGCGCGTTGTCGTTCCAGGTGATGCTCATGCTCATTCCTTGCCGATCCGCGGCAGAACCTTGCCGAAAGAATAGTAAGGCATGTCGACATTCAGCCCGCGCAGTGGCGTCGAGGCTGCTGCGGGCAGGTCGGGCAGCGCCACTTCGATGACGAAGCGGGCCGGATTCTGCTTCGGCGTGGCGGCGGCAGCGAGATCGGCTGCTGTCGGACGCACGTGGATCGTCGGCAGCATGACCGCGGCGGATATCGCACTACGCGCCGATTTGGCGATGGTCGCGGCAGGGGTTGCCGCCTGCGCGGTCTGTCCACCATGATTGGTGAAAACGGCGGCGGTCAGCATCAGGCCGGTGGCGACCGCTACGGCGGCGCGGATCAGCAGTGCTTGCAGATACATGGTTGTCTCCGTCCAGTGATTTGACGTGCTAGTGTTGTATCTAAGTATAACACCTAGGCGAGACTTGTCAAGCGACTTCAACAAAAACTTCATTCACTGAAACCGTGGCGCCGATCTCGCCGGTAAATCGATAAAAAACAGCAAGATGCAGCGCTTGCCACAGAGGCGGTCAGGTTTCGCGCTCCAGCGCTTCGTGGGCAGACAGCCATTGTTCTTCAAGCTTTGCGAGCTCGGCCGATAGCGCTGACGCCTGACGCGTCAGTCCTTGAAGCTGCGCGGACTGGCTGACGTCGTAGAGGGCCGGGTCGGCCAGTGCGGAATCGTTCTGGCGTTTGTCGGCTTCGACCTGGGCGATGCGCTTTTCCAGGCGCTGCGCCTCCTGCTGCAGTGTCGCCAGGCGTGCACGTTCGTCCGCATTGGCGCGGCGTGCGTCGCGACGCTTGTTGCCGGATGCGGGCTTGTCGGGCGTCGTCGCAGTCGTGTTTGCGGCACGCAACACCTGGCGTGCGTAGTCGTCCAGATCGCCGTCGTAGGGCGCGACGCGTCCCGCGCCCACATGTAGCAGCGTGTCGCAGCAGGCGCGGATCAGGGCGCGGTCGTGCGCTACAAGTACCACGGCGCCGGCGAAATCGTTCAGCGCCTCGGTCAATGCCTCGCGCATGTCGAGGTCGAGGTGGTTGGTCGGTTCGTCCAGCAGCAACAGGTTGGGCCGCTGGAAAACCGTCAGCGCGAGGCACAGCCGCGCCTTCTCGCCGCCGGAAAATGGCGCCACCGGTTCCAGGGCCCGCTCGCCAGCGAAACCGAAGCCGCCGAGGAAATCGCGCGCGGCTTTTTCGCCGAGCGCGGGATCCAGGCGCAGCAAGTGCGCCACCGCGGATGCGGATGAATCCAGTTGCTCCAGCTGGTGCTGGGCGAAGTAGCCGATGGCCAGATCCTTTGCCGCGATGCGTTCGCCGGCCAGTGGCGCGATTTGCCCGGCCAGCAATTTCACCAGCGTGGATTTGCCCGCGCCATTTGCGCCGAGCAGGGCGATGCGATCGCCGGGGGCGAGAATCAGGGTGATGTCATCGAGGACGCGGCGCTCGCCGTAACCGGCGGCGGCGGCGTCGAGCTTGAGCAGGGGCGCGGGCAGGCGCGCGGGTTCGCGGAATTCGAACTGGATCGTCGATGCGGCGCGCACTGGTGCGATCTCGACCATGCGCTCCAATGCCTTGATGCGGCTTTGCGCCTGCCGTGCCTTGGTCGCCTTGGCGCGGAAACGGTCGACGAAATGCTGCAGGTGCGCGCGTTCGCGCTGTTGTTTTTCGAAGGCAGCGGACTGTTGCGTCAGTTGCTCGGCGCGCTTGCGTTCGTAGCCGGTCAGATCGCCCGTGAACAGATCCGCGCGACGCTCGGCGATGGCCAGCACATGGGTGACGACGGCATCGAGGAACTCGCGGTCGTGCGAGATCAGCAGCAAGGTACCCGGGTACCGCGCCAGCCAATCCTGCAGCCACAGCACGGCATCGAGATCGAGGTGATTGGTCGGCTCGTCGAGCAGGAGCAGGTCGGAGCGGCACATCAGCGCCTGCGCGAGGTTCAGGCGCATGCGCCAGCCGCCGGAGAATTCCGCGACACGGCGATTTTCGTCGCCGGCAGCGAAGCCCAGGCCATGCAGCAGGGCACCGGCGCGCGCCGGCGCTGCGTAGCCGCCGATCGTGTGCAGGCGTTCGTGCAGGTGCGCGATGCGCATGCCGTCGTGGGCGTCTTCGGCGGCGACGAGGTCGCGTTCGATCGCGCGCAGTTCGGCATCGCCATCGAGCACGTAATCGAGCGCGGTGGATTCCAGCGCCGGCACTTCCTGGCGCACCCACGCCATCGCCCAGTTGGCCGGACGCTCGAAATGCCCGGCGTCCGGCGCCAGTTCTCCGGCGACCAGGGCGAGAAGGCTTGATTTTCCGGCACCGTTGCGGCCAGTGATGCCCACGCGCCAGCCGGCGTGCAAGGCCAGGTCGACGTTGTCCAGCAGGATCTGCGGCCCACGGCGCAGGGTGAGGCTATCGAAGCGAATCATCCGCGAATTTTAACGCATGGGCGGGGAACCCTGCCGGCTGGATGCAGTCCAATCCAAACCCGTTTGCCTTCGGCGGTCCGGAACCGCACAATACGCGGCCATTACGATTTTTCAGGCTTGCCGCGAGACCGGCAATACCATCCATCCAGGAGCACACATGACGAAGTTTTTGCGCAAGTCCCTGACCGCCGCGGCCGTCGCCGCTGCGCTCGCCGCCGGTTCCGCCGGTGCTGCCGACACCAAGCCGGCCGCCCCGGCTGCACACGCCCCGGCTGCGCATGCCGCGCCTGCGGCTGCTGCCGCGCCCGCGGTCGACAAGGCTGCCATCGACGCCAAGTTCAAGGGTGACAAGAAAGCCGAGTACAGCTACATGGTCGGCATGGACGTTGGCCGCGGCCTGGGTTCGATCAAGGACGACATCGACGTCAATGTCGTGATCAAGGCGCTGGAAGCCACGCTCAAGGGCGAGAAGACCACGCTGACCGAACCCGAAGCGCTGGCCGTGCGCCAGGACTTCATGGAAAAGCTGCGCGGCGAGCAGCAGGCCAAGATGAAGGCGGAAGCCGAAACCAACCAGAAAGCCGGTGATGAGTTCCTCGCCAAGAACAAGGCCAAGAAGGGCGTGAAAGTCACCGCCTCCGGCCTGCAATACGAAGTGGTCAAGGAAGGCAAGGGCGCCAAGCCGGTCAAGACCGACAGCGTCACCGTGAACTATGTCGGCACCAAGATCGACGGCACCGAATTCGACAGCTCGATCAAGCGCGGCCAGCCGGCCAAGTTCCCGCTCGCGAACGTGATCCCGGGTTGGACCGAAGGCCTGCAGTTGATGCCGGTCGGTTCGGAATACAAGTTCTTCATTCCGGCCAAGCTGGCTTACGGCGAGCACGGCCCGCCGCAGATCGGCCCGGATGCGACCCTGATCTTCGACGTCACCCTGATCAGCATCGACAAGCCGGAAGCAGCCGCTCCGGCGGCGCCGAAGAAGGACTGATCCAAGTCCGCATCGGCAGCGAAAAGGCGCGGGCAACCGCGCCTTTTTCGTTTCCGCGGCTTGGTACAATGCGCGTTCTTCCAAGCGCGCCGGGAATTGCGATGCGGATAACCCTGTTCGGTACCGGTTACGTGGGCCTGGTGACCGGGACCTGTCTGGCCGAGGTTGGCAACGATGTCGTCTGCGTCGACGTGGACGCGGCCAAGATCGCGGATCTGGAACGCGGCAAGATGCCGATCTACGAGCCGGGCCTGGCCGAACTCGTCGAGTCCAACCGCGCTGCCGGACGCCTGAAATTCACCACCGATGCCGCGCACGGGATTGCCCACGGCCAGATGCTGTTCATCGCCGTCGGCACGCCGCCGGACGAAGACGGCAGCGCGGACCTGTCGCACGTGCTCACCGTAGCGCGCACGATCGGCGCGCACATCGACGGCTATCGCGTGGTCGTGAACAAGTCCACCGTCCCGGTCGGCACCGCTGACCGTGTCCGCGCGGCGATCGCGGGCGAACTGTCGCGACGCGATGCGAAGCACGAATTCGAGGTCGTTTCCAATCCGGAATTCCTGAAGGAAGGAGACGCAGTCAAGGATTGCATGCGTCCGGACCGCATCGTCGTCGGTTCGAACAGCACGCGCGCGATCGAGCAATTGAAGGCGTTGTACGCGCCGTTCAACCGCAATCACGAACGCATCGTGCTGATGGATACGCGTTCGGCCGAGCTGACCAAGTACGCGGCGAATGCGATGCTGGCGACGAAGATCAGCTTCATGAACGAGATGGCGAACATCGCCGAGCGCGTCGGCGCCGACATCGAGCTCGTGCGCCACGGCATCGGTTCGGATCCGCGCATCGGCTACTCCTTCATCTATCCCGGTGCCGGCTACGGCGGTTCGTGTTTCCCGAAAGATGTGCAGGCGCTGGAGCGTATCGCGCGCAGCCATGGCTACGAGGCACGCGTGCTCGATGCGGTGGAAACCGTCAACCGCAACCAGAAGGAAAAACTCTTCGAACTGCTGAACCGGCATTTCGCCGGCAAGCTTTCCGGCAAGACCATCGCGTTGTGGGGACTTGCGTTCAAGCCAAACACTGACGACATGCGCGAAGCGCCGAGCCGGCGTTTGCTCGAGCAGCTCTGGTCCGCCGGTGCGAAGGTGCGTGCGTTCGATCCGGAAGCGCGCGACGAAGCACAGCGCTTGTATGGCAAGCGCGCCGACCTCGTGCTCTGCGAGGAGATGTACGCGGCGCTCGAAGGCGCCGACGCGCTGATCGTGGTCACCGAATGGAAGGCGTTCTGGAGCCCGGACTTCACGCGCATCAAATCCGCCTTGCGCGCCCACGTCGTATTCGATGGGCGCAACATCTACGAGCCGGCTGCCGCCGAAGCCGCGGGCATCGCCTACTACGGCATCGGCCGCGGCCGCAGCCTGCGCGATGGACGGCCCGCATGAGTTTTTCGCTGCGTCTGGACGATGCGCGCATCGGCGTGATCGGGCTGGGTTACGTCGGCCTGCCGCTGGCCGTGGCGCTCGGCCGCGAATTTCTGACCCTCGGTTACGACCGCAATCCGGCGCGCGTGGCCGAACTCGGCGCCGGGCGCGACTCCACCGGTGAGGCGGACGCGGCGGAGCTGGCGTCCGCGAAAAAGCTGCGCTACAGCGCGGACGCGGCGGCGCTGCGAGACTGCAATGTATACATCGTCGCCGTGCCGACGCCGGTGACGCCGCACAAGATGCCGGACCTGTCGCCGCTCGTATCCGCGAGCGAAACCATAGCCGCGGTGCTCAAGCGCGGCGACGTGGTGATCTACGAATCGACCGTGTATCCCGGCGCGACGGAAGACGTCTGCGTGCCGGTGCTCGAGCGCGTTTCCAGCCTGCGTTTCAATGTGGACTTCTTCGTGGGCTACAGTCCGGAACGGATCAATCCCGGCGACAGGCAGCGACGCCTGTCCGACATCGTCAAGGTCACGTCGGGCTCGACGCCCGAGGCGGCGGAATTCGTCGACGCGCTTTACCGGCGCATCGTGAGCGCCGGCACGCATCGCGCGCCGAGCATCCGCGTGGCCGAGGCGGCCAAGGCGATCGAGAACACGCAGCGCGACGTCAATATCGCCCTGGTCAACGAACTCGCGCTGATCTTCGCCAAGCTCGGCATCGATACCGAGGCCGTGCTCGAAGCGGCCGGCACGAAATGGAATTTCCTCAAATTCCGCCCCGGTCTCGTCGGCGGCCATTGCATTGGCGTCGATCCGTATTACCTGATCCACAAGGCCAGCGAGGCGCGCCACTATCCTGAATTGATCAGCGCCGCGCGCCGCATCAACGAGGGCATGAGCGCGCACGTCGCCGCGCAAATCCTGCGCCTGATGGCGCTCAAGCGCATCGACGTGGTCGGCAGCCGCATCCTCGTGCTTGGCATCACGTTCAAGGAAAACTGCCCCGATCTGCGCAACACGCGCGTGCGCGAAATCGTCGACGAACTGCGTGCCTGCCATGCGCAGGTCGACGTGTTCGATCCGTGGGCGGACAAGGACGAATGCGAGCGTGAATGCGCTATCCGTCCCATCGACGCGCCGACGGCGCAGACGTACGACGCGATCGTGCTCGCTGTCGCGCATCGGCAGTTCCGCGAACTTGGCGCTGCCGGCGTGCGCGCGTTCGCCAAGCCGAATGCAGTGATCTACGACGTGAAATATCTGCTGCCCGCCGCTGCCACCGACGGACGTTTGTGAGATGAGCACGTCGCTCGAAGAACGTCTGACGGAACTGGAAACGCGCATCGCGTTCCTGGACCAGACCGTGCAGTCGCTGGATGCGACGGTTGCCGCACAAGATCGCCTCCTGCTGGAATTGCAGCGCGAGATCGCGCAGTTTCGTGGCGAACTCGGACGCGTGAACGCGGTACTGGCGCACGATGCGCAGGATGAACCGCCTCCGCCGCATTACTGACCACGGTTATGTCTGAATCGCTACGTGACCAGCTTCTGAAGGCCGGATTCGTCAAGAAGTCCGCGGAAAAGCCGAAGCCGACCGCTGCCGGCAAGCCCAAGACGCATGTGCATGCCAAGCCGCAATTGCCCAAACGCAAGGAAGCGGAAATCGACCTTGCGCGCGCCTACGCGCAGCGCGCCAACATCGAGCGCGACGAGCGCGAGCAGGCGCAGCGCGAGGCCGAGCGCATCGCGCGCGAGAAGAAGGAGCGCAAGCAGAAGCTGGCGACTTTGCTCGCGGGCAAATCGCTGAATTCCGCGGATGCCGACGTGCCTCGCCATTTTCCGCACGGCAACAAGATCCGCCGCATCTATTGCACCAAGGAACAACTCGAAAAACTCAACCGCGGCGAACTGGCCGTGGCGCAGCTCGCCGGGCGCTATCTGCTGGTGACGCGAGAGATCGCGATGCAGGCACAGGCGATCCAGCCCGACTCCCTTGTGCTGCTGTGTGATCCGAACGCGCCGGCCGAGGATGACGTGCCGGCGGATCTTATGTGGTGATGCTCGAACTGTGATTTCCTGCACGGGCCGATAACGGCTGTCGGGATATCGTTGCGCGCGCCTGCTGTCCTTGGAGAGCCCGCGTGCGCATCGTCGTCCAGCCATTGCTGTTCTTGCTTTGCGCGCACTTCGCGGTCGCGCAGACCGCGCCACCGCAGCGCGTGCACGCACATTTCCCACCCGGCGCAATCTGGAACCAGAATATTTCGGGATTGACGCCGGACTCCAATTCCAGCGTCATGACGACTGCCAGTGTCGGCTGGGGTTCGGGCAGCACATCGTTCCAGTTGGATTTCTCGATGCACCTGCTGTATGCCTCGTGGGTCGGCTACGCGAATCAGCCCTTGGTGAAGAACTCGGGGTATTACACGACGGATTGCGAAACCGGATACCCGTTTCCGGTGCCGGCGATCGGCGCGGTGGAAGGCGTCGCCGATTACACTTCATGCGATTACGCGGGTGGCTACGACTGCCATCTGTCCGTGGTACTGGGCAACACCCTGTACGAGTCTTATCAGACCGGCGTCGACAGCAGTGGCCTGCATTCGACCTGCATGATCCGCTGGCACCTGAATCTCGTTTACCCGCCGGAAGGACGTGGCGACGGCTGTACCAGCACCGATGCCGCAGGATTTCCAATCGGCACGATGCTGTTCACGCCCGATGACGTGTACGCCGCGACCCAGATCGCGAATGGCGATCTCGGCCATTCGTTGAGGTTCGCGTTGCCGAATTCCCGCATGCGAGCGGGTTCCTACGTGCATCCGGGCAGTCACTACGGCAGTCCGACGGGTCCAGCGAACGCGATTCCCTACGGCGCCAGGCTGCGCTTGAAGACGACATTCGCCGGCGGAATGACCGTGAGCAACTTCAGCAGCGACGAAGCAGTACGCGTGATCCTGCGCACACTGCAGAATTA
>JAICYA010000006.1 GCA_025934455.1 Rudaea sp. | reverse complement strand
ATGGATGAAGGCATCGAACTCCGCGGTCTTGCCGCTCTGGAACATGGCGCCGGCTTCCTTGAGGTTGGCGCCGACGCTGAACGGTTCGGAGTCCTGCCAGACGACCATCGCCTTGAAGCCGCGTTCAGCCTCGTCCACGGCACGCTGCACGCCGTCGAGCACGCCCGCGCCGATGGTGTGCATCTTGCTCTTGAACGACAGGATGGCGATGTCGTCGCTGCCGAGGTTCCACAGGCGCACGTCGTCGGTTTCGAAAACCGTCTTGCCGGTATCGGATTTGGTTCCGAGTACGGTCTGCGGGAACAACTGGCGTTTGTAGACTGGCGCCTTCGATACCGGCACCTGCTTGCCCGTCGCCGCGGACCACGAACCGGCTGCATCGTGCACGCCAGTCCGCTTTGGATCGGTTGCCCAAGCGGGCAGGGGAGCGCTGCTCATGGCCTTGCCTGCGGCGATGTCCTCGGAAATCCACTTGGCCACGTCAGCCCAGCCGGCCGCCTGCCAGGTCTCGAACGGGCCGAGCTTCCAGCCGTAGCCCCAGCGCATCGCGAAGTCGATGTCGCGCGCGCTGGCGGCGATGTCGCCGAGCCAATACGCGGCGTAGTGGAACAGGTCGCGGTGAATGGCCCACAGGAATTGCGCCTGCGGGTCGTTGCTCGCACGCAGTTTGGCGAACTGCTCGGCCGGTGTTTTCAGTTTCAGGATCGCGGCGACCTCGTCGCTGACCTTGCCGGTCTGCGGCACGTAGTCTGCTTTAGCCGGATCGAGGACAAGGATGTCCTTGCCGACCTTGCGGAAAAATCCGGCGCCGGTTTTCTGGCCCAGGGCACCCTTGGCGACCAGCGCCTGCACCACGGCTGGCACCTTGTAATGGTCGTGCCAGGGATCTTTGGGCAGGTTGTCGTCCATGGTCTTGATGACGTGGCCCATGGTGTCCAGGCCAACGACGTCGGACGTGCGATAGGTCGCGCTCTTGGGATGCCCGATCGCCGGGCCGGTCAGGGCGTCGACCACGTCGTAGCCGAGCTTGAACTGCTCGGTGTGGTGCATCGTGGCAAGCATCGAGAACACACCGATGCGGTTGCCGATGAAGTTCGGCGTGTCGCGGGCATAGATCACACCTTTGCCCAGCGTCGTGGTGAGAAAGGCTTCGAGCTCGGTCAGAACAGCAGGGTCGGTTTTGGCGCAGGGGATGATTTCGACCAGGTGCATGTAACGCGGCGGATTGAAGAAGTGCACGCCACAGAACCGATGATGAAGTCGTTCGTCAAGAACATCCGCCAACGCATTGATACTCAAGCCAGATGTATTGCTCGCGAGGATGGCACTTTGACTCACGAATGGGGCGATTTTCGCGTACAGGTCGCGCTTCCAGTCCAGGCGCTCGGCGATCGCCTCGACGACGAGGTCGCAGCCTTCGAGCCAGTCCAGATTCGCATCGTAATTCGCGGGCACGATGGCGCCGGCCCGGGATTTGTCCGCGAGCGGGGCGGGCGATAACTTTTTCAGGTTGTCGATGGCCTTGAGCACGATCGAATTGGGATCGCCATCCTTCGCGGTCAAGTCGAACAAGACGGTTTCGACATTGGCATTGGTCAGGTGCGCGGCGATCTGCGCACCCATAACGCCGGCGCCGAGTACGGCGGCTTTGCGGATCAGCAACGGAGAATTACTCATGAAAACCTCGTGATTCGAAAACAATGACTTGGAATGGGTACTTCAACCGGCTTTCAAGCCGGCGGCGGCGAACTTGATAAGGTGTTCGGCGGCCAGGTCCCGATGCTGCAGCTCGGACATGCCGGGGCGGCGCTTGATCACGCCGAAATCGGCCATGGCATAGGTGAGCGCGCCGCTGACGATATCCAGGCGCCAGTAAAGCTCCTGCTTGTCCAGGTGCGGCAGCACTTGGGCGAAGGCGGCGACGAATTGCTTCAGAACGTGGCTGTAATTGTCGTGCAGGAACTTGCGCAGGCGCTCATTGTGCTCGGCGAACGCTCGCGCCAACACGCGCACGAAGCCGGCACCGCCGTCATGGGCCATCGACAGCGCCAAGGCCGGGCGCACGAAGGCGTCAAGGATGTCTTCAAGTCCGAAATGTGGCCGCTTCAGCACGGCCGCGAGCGCCGCCAACCGCTCCTCGTTGAGGCTGTCCAGGCGGCGCCGGAACACCTCGTTGATGAGGTTTTCCTTGGAACCGAAATGGTAGTTGACCGCTGCCAGGTTGACCTGGGCCGAGGCGGTGACCTGGCGCAGCGAGGCGCCGGCGAAACCGTGGCGCGCGAACAGGGACTCGGCCGAATCCAGGATGCGCTGCTTGGTGGAAAAATGGGGGGCGTTCAAACCGGATTCCTTGGTCCCCGCGCCGGATTGGCAAATCCCGGCCGCACTGTATGGAACGATCGTTTGAATTCTAGTCGGACGGCCAAACGATGGTCAAATGGGCTGGTCAGGCTCGCCGGTGAATCGAAAGCCTACCATGCGCACCGAAAGGGATTGCGCCGAAGGTCGCGCACGAGGTTGATACGGCGCGTAGAATCCATGGAGGTTTTGTGACGTAAGCCCTCGGAATCCCGCGTAATAGATGTTAAGATTCCCGTTCTGTACAGCCTCGCATGCGGAGAAAAACACATGGCGCTGGAGCGCACCCTGTCGATCATCAAGCCCGATGCCGTTGCGAAAAACGTCATCGGCGAAATTTATGCGCGTTTCGAAAAAGCCGGATTGAAAGTCGTCGCCGCGAAAATGAAGCAGCTCTCTCGCGCAGAAGCCGAAGGTTTTTACGCCGTGCATCGCGAACGTCCGTTCTTCAAACCGCTGGTCGATTTCATGATCTCCGGTCCGGTGATGATCCAGGCGCTCGAAGGCGAGAACGCAATTCTCAAGAACCGCGACCTGATGGGGGCGACCGATCCGAAGAAGGCGGCACCGGGAACGATCCGCGCCGACTTCGCCCAATCGATCGACGCGAACGCGGTGCACGGATCCGATGCGCCGGAAACTGCAAAAGTGGAAATTGCGTATTTTTTCTCCGGGACGGAAGTGTGCGGTCGTTCTTGAGAACGCGGGACTCAACGAGCGGCCGTCGCCGGCCGCGCTACTCGAAACAGGGCGGTCGTGGAACAAGGTAACTCCAGGTTCAATCTGCTCGACTACGATCGGCAAGGGTTGCGCGACCTGTTCGTGCAGCTCGGCGAGAAGCCGTATCGCGCCGAGCAGGTGATGAAGTGGATCTACCACCGTCACGCCACCGAGTTCGCGCAGATGACCGACGTCGGCAAGACGCTGCGCGAGAAACTCGAAGCGGTTGCCGAGATCGTTCCGCCGAAAACCCTGTTCGAGAAGCAGGCCGCGGACGCCACCTACAAGTGGCTGCTCGGCATGGATGGCGGCAACGCGGTCGAAACCGTGTTCATCCCTGAATCCAGCCGCGGCACGCTGTGTGTGTCCTCGCAGATCGGGTGCGGCCTGAATTGCACGTTTTGCTCGACCGGCACGCAGGGTTTCAACCGCAACCTGTCCGCCGCGGAAATCATCGGCCAGGTGTTCGTCGCGGCGAAGCACTTGGGCAACGTGCCGCACCAGCAGCGCAAGCTCACCAATGTGGTGATGATGGGCATGGGCGAGCCGCTGCTGAATTTCGACAACGTCGTGCGCGCGATGAGCGTGATGCGCGACGACCTCGGCTTCGGCCTCGCCAACAAGCGCGTGACCTTGTCCACCGCCGGCCTGGTGCCGATGATCGACAAGCTCGGCGAGGTTGCGGACGTTTCGCTGGCCGTGTCGTTGCACGCCCCGAACGACGAACTGCGCACGCAGCTCGTGCCGCTCAACAAGAAATATCCGATTGCCGAACTGCTCGGCGCCTGCCAGCGCTTCGCCGCGCGCCGCGCGCGCACCACGATCACGTTTGAGTACACCATGCTCAAGGGCGTGAACGACAAGCCCGAGTACGCGCGCCAGCTCGTCAAGCTGATGCGCCAGGTACCGAGCAAGGTGAACCTGATTCCGTTCAACACCTTTGCCGGCACGCAGTACGAGCGTTCCGACGAAGACACGATCCGTGGTTTCCAGAAGACCTTGCTCGACGCCGGCGTGCTGACCATGGTGCGGCGCACGCGCGGCGACGACATCGACGCCGCCTGCGGCCAGTTGAAGGGGCAAGTGCTCGACCGTACCCGGCGGCAGGCGGAATTCCGCCGTCGCATCGAAGAAGGAGCACGTGATGCGGCATGAGGCATTTCGCGGCATTTTGCTGGCGGCGTTTTGCGTCGCCCTGGCTGCCTGCCAATCCACGGGTGGCACGCATGTCGGCGACAGCAAGTCCGAAAAACGCCAGGATGCGGCGCATGTCCGGGTCGAACTCGGCCAGCGTTACATGCAGCAAGGCAAGCTGGAACTGGCGCTGGACAACCTGCAGAAGGCGCTGCAGTACGACGACAGCTACGTCGACGCGCACACCGTCATCGCGGTCTTGTACGAACGCATCGGTAATGCCGAGGAAGCTGGCAAGCACTACAAGCGTGCGGTCGAGCTGGCGCCGAAATCCGGCGACACCAACAACAACTACGGCCAGTTTTTGTGCGCCGAGGGCCAGTACGACGAGGCGCAAAAATATTACACGCAGGCGATGCGCGACCCGTTCTACAAGACGCCCGCGGTGCTCTACGCGAATGCGGGCGTGTGCCTGGTCGATCACGGTGGCGGCGCGCGCATCGACGAGGCCATAACCGATTTCCGCCGCGCACTGGAAGTCGACCCAAAGAACGCGCTGGCCTTGTATTACATGGCGAAGGCGCTGTATGGAAAGGACGATTTCTTCCGTGCCCGTGCCTTCATCCAGCGTTTCGAGGCGCTCGGGCACCCCGATCCGGCCGCGCTGCTGCTGGCGCGCAACATTGAAATTAAACTCGGACACGCGGATGCGGCACGTGGTTACGCCGACCGCCTGCGCAAGGATTTCCCGGATTCGGATCAAACCCATTCGCTCGACGCCGTCGCGCCCAAATCGCCATAGCCCCATGAGCAAGCGCAAACACAAGAACAAGTTCCGTTTCCATCCGCATGCGATTTCGCATGTAGAGGCAACGGAGCAGCAATCGCTGTTGCCGCTCGTCGATACCGACGCCAAGGCGTCCGATCCGACGCCCGTGGAGTTGGTCGCGGAGGAAATCATGCTGCCGGTTTGCATTGAGTCCGATTCGTCGCCGGTTTCCGCAGAACCGGCTCCATTACTGCCGGCATGCCCGTCCGCGCCAACCGTCGCGCTCGACGCATCGCTGGGGCAGCGCCTGCGCGCCGCGCGCGAGGCGAGGGGCTTGAGTTGCGACGCGGTTTCGCATGCGCTCAAGCTGCCAATCACGGTCGTGAAGGCACTGGAAGCCGAACAATTCGAGCGCATCGGGCATGGTGTGTTCCTGCGCGGCTACCTGAGCAAGTACCTGCAATTGCTCGATCTGCCGCAGGTGCTGGCCGACCGCGTCGTGCAGGATCATGCCGAACCACCGCCGTTGACCACGAATGGGACGATCTCGCATCCGCGTTATCTGTTCGAGCGCTATTCCGGTTCGGCCCTGTACCTCATCCTTACCGGCGTGATCGTCGTTCCTGCCGTGCTGCTGGCCCTGCGCGCGGGTTTCGACCAGAACCTGGCCCGCATCACGCCATTGGACACGCCGCCGCCGGCCATGGCGGCCGCGGTTGCCGGCCATGCCATCGCTGCGCCGGTCGCGGACGCCCCCGTTTCCCAACCTTCCGTGCAACTGCCAGCCGCGCCAGCGCCGGCCAAACCGGATGAAACCCCGCTCGTCGCATCGATGACGCCATTCCCGGCAGCCACGGCGGAGAAAAAGCCTGCGGCCGTCTCCGCGCCGGTATCGAAGCCGGGCAACCGCATGCACCTGAGTTTGACCCAGGCGAGCTGGGTCGAAATCGTCGACGCTGCGGGCACGAAGATCGAATATGGACTGCTGCCGGCCGGCAGCGAACGCGACTACGCCAGTGATCAGGTGCTGGATATTCGTATCGGCAACGCTGAGGGCGCGTCGCTGACCATCGACGGCAAGGCGCTGGATCTGGCGACTTTCCGCCGTGCGAATGTCGCCCACCTGAAGCTCGTGGACGGCACGGCGAGCGCGCTGCACGGCGGTTGAACGACTGCATGAACGCGCGGGTAACCGTCGCCTGCGCTCATGCGACTTGCTAACGTGTATTGAACCCGCGTTGCTTGTGTTCCTGCTAACCTACGCACCCTCGCGCGTGGCGGTGCCGCGCGCGATCGACGAATTCAATCCCATTTCCTGGATATCGCAATGGCTTTCGACGTATTGGACGAACACGAACAAGGCGAGTTGGTGCAGAAGTGGCTGCGCGAAAACGCGCTGTCCATCCTGATCGGGGTCGGCCTCGGTCTGGTGCTGATCTTCGGCTGGCAGCAATGGCGCAGCCACCGCAATGCGCACCGCCTCGACGCCGCCACGCAATACCAGGTATTCCGGGACGATCTGACGAAAAAGGACGTTGCCGGCGCGAAGGCCATCGCGGCCAAACTGCAGAGCGACTATGCGGATACGCCGTATGCCGTCCTCGCCGCGATGCTGCTGGCCAGCGATGATGCGGCGCGCGGCGATGACGCGGCCGCGAACAAGGCCCTGCGCGATGCCTACGACCATGCCGGCATTGGTGCACTGAAAACACTGGCTGGCCTGAACCTGGCGCGTTCCGAAATTGCGCAGAAAAAGACGCAGGATGCCCTGGCCCTGCTCGACAGCCTGCCTGAAGAGGGCTATGCCGCCCTGCGCGACGAACTGCGCGGCGATGCGCTGTCCGCGCTGGGACGCAGCGCGGATGCGCGCAGCGCGTACACGGACGCACTGGCCCACCTCGACGCGAACGCGGCCAATCGCGCGTTCGTGCAGATGAAGCTCGACAACCTCGCCGGCGTGGAGAAGAAAGGCTCATGAAGCGCATCGCGATCCTGCTGGCGCTCGCCGTGGCGACGAGCGGTTGCGCCACCATCAAGGGCTGGTTCAACGACACCAAGAAGGAAAACATCCAGCCGCCCACGCCGCTGGTGCAGTTCACGCCCACGCTGAATGTACAAAAGCTGTGGGATACGCATCCCACCGGCGGCGCCGGCGCAAGCGGGGCGCATGTCGCGCCCGCGTATGCGGACGGCAAGTTGTACGTGGCGGGAGTCAACGGCGACGTCGCCGCGCTGGATGCCGCATCCGGGCGCACGCTCTGGAGCAAGCGTTTCGGCCAACGCCACGGCTTCATCCTGCATCTTGGGCAGCATTCGGTGCGCTGGGCTGGCGGCCCGGCGGTGGATGGCGGCCTGCTCGTGGTCGGTGGACTGGAAGGCGAAGTGCGTGCACTGGACGCCGGCAGCGGTGCCGAGCGCTGGTTGGCGCAGGTTTCCTCCGAGGTCATTGCGGCACCGTCGATCGCCGACGGCATCGTCGTGATACGCACCGACGACGGCCGGCTGTTCGGACTGAACGCCTCCGACGGATCGCGTCGCTGGGTCTACGATCGTTCCACGGTGCCGGTGCTGAGTCTGCGCGGCAATGCCGCGCCGGTCATCGCCAATGGCGTGGTCTATGCCGGCGAAGACACCGGCAAGCTTGTCGCGCTGCGCCTGGCTGACGGCAATGTCATGTGGGAGCAGACGCTTGCCACGGGCGAGGGACGTACCGACATCGCCCGCCTGCAGGACATCGATGGCGGCATCGCCGTGGCGGATGGCGTGGTTTACGCTGCCAGTTACCAGGGCATGACCGCGGCGTTGATTGCCGAATCCGGCCGGCCGCTGTGGACGCATCCGTTGTCCAGCTACACCGGTGTTGCGCTTGCCGCCACGCAGATTTACGTCAACGATGCGGACTCCGAAGTGTGGGCGCTGGACTTGCGCACCGGCGCCTCGAATTGGAAGCAGGACGGGCTCAAATACCGCTGGCTCGGCGCATCCAGCGCGATCGGCGATGCCGTGGTCATGGGCGACATGGAAGGCTGGGTGCACTGGCTGTCCGCGAGCGACGGCAAGTTCGTCGCGCGCATGCGCCTGTCCAAGCATGCCATCCAGGCCGCGCCGCTGGTCGTCGGCGATACCGTCTATGTCGAAGACGTCGATGGCGTCGTTGGTGCGTATCGCGTCGCGAAATAGTTCATCTACCCGTTCGTCCTTCGACAAGCTCGGGACGAATGGACAGCGGATCGATTCCGTTCGTGGCGAGCTTGTTGAACCATGAACGGAATCCATAAAACATGTTGCCAGTAGTCGCGCTCGTCGGCCGCCCCAACGTCGGCAAATCCACGCTCTTCAACGTGCTCACGCGCACGCGCGACGCGCTCGTGCACGACCTGCCCGGGCTGACGCGCGACCGTCAATATGGCGTGTGCCGATTGGGCGTGCGCGAGTTCGTGGTCGTCGATACCGGCGGACTGACTGGCGATAAAGAAGGCATTGGCGCACTGACCGCGCGCCAGGCACAGCTCGCCGTAGCCGAGGCCGATCGCATCGTGTTCGTGGTCGATGCGCGCGATGGCTTGCTGCCCGCAGACCGCAACATCCTCGATACCCTGCGCCGCAGCGGCAAGCCGGTGCTGCTCGCCGTCAACAAGACCGACGGCCTCGACGAGAATGCCGCGCTTGCAGAATTTTCGACGATGGGATTTTCGGCGCCGCTGGCGCTGTCCACCGCGCACGGGCGCGGCGTGCCGGCGCTGGTCGATGCCGTGCTGGCGGGCTTGCCGCAGGCCGATCCCGATGCGCTGGCCGCGGAGAGCGCCAATGACGGCGTACGCGTGGCCATCGTCGGCCGACCGAACGTGGGCAAGTCCACCCTCGTCAATCGCCTGCTCGGCGAGGAGCGCGTGGTCGTGTCCGATGTCGCCGGCACCACGCGCGATTCCATCCAGGTTGCGCTCGAGCGCGACGGCAAGCGCTACACCCTGATCGACACCGCCGGCGTGCGCCGCCGCGCGCGCGTCGAGGAAGCGGTGGAGAAATTCAGCGTCATCAAGACCCTGCAATCCATCGCCGCGGCGAACGTCGCCGTGGTTTTACTGGACGCGCACGAAGGCGTTTCCGAACAGGATGCAACCTTGATTGGGCATGTGCTCGAAGAAGGCCGCGCGCTGGTGATCGCGGTCAACAAATGGGATGGACTTTCCACCTACGAACGCGAGCAATGCCGTGTCTCGCTCGGGCGCAAGCTCGATTTCGTCGGCTACGCGCGCGTGGTGACGATCACCGCCCACCACCGCAGCGGCATCGCCGAACTGATGAAGGCCATCGACCGCGCACATGCTTCGGCGACGCGCGAATTCGGAACGGCCGAGCTCACGCGCGCGCTGGAAAAAGCCTACTCCAGCTACCAACCGCCGATGGTGCGCGGGCATGCGCCGAAACTGCGCTTTGCCCACCCGGGCGGCACCAATCCGCCGGGCATCATCATCCACGGCAGCCGCACGCGGCATGTCGCCGAAGGCTACCGGCGCTACCTCGAGAATTTCTTCCGCAAACGTTTCCGCCTCGAGGGCACGCCGATCCGCATCGAGTTTCGCGAAAGCGAAAATCCTTTCGCCGGGCGCAAGAACGAGCTGACCGACGGCCAGAAACGCAAACGCCAGCGCATGATCCGCAAAGCGAAAAAACGCTAAGTCGTGTCCCCTTTCGACCCAGCGGCCATCACTGCGGCCATTCTCGCCGGCGGGGAAGGGCGCCGGGTCGGTGGCGAGGACAAGGGCCTGTTGCCGCTGGCCGGGCGCCCACTGATCGCGCACGTGACCGCCGCACTGCGCGGTCAGGCCGGTTCCATCGTGATTTGCGCCAACCGCAACGCCGATCGTTACGCCGAATTCGCGCCGGTGATCGCCGATGGCGAGGATGGTTTTCGCGGCCCACTCGCCGGCATTGCCGCCGTATTGCGTGTGTGCAAGAGCGAGTGGCTGTTGACCGTTCCGGTGGACTGCCCGCAGCCGCCGCGCGATCTCGCCGTGCGCTTGCACGACGCGGCCTTGGCGGAACATCGCGACGTCGCCGCGGTATTCGACGGTACGCGCGTGCAGCCGTTATTCGCCCTGTACCGCCGCACCCTGGCGGCCAATGCCGAGCAGGCGTTGAAAAACGACATGCCGGTGATCCGCTGGCAGCAGAACCTGCATCGGACTCTCGCCGATTTTTCGACACGGCCGCAGGAATTCGGCAATCTCAACACACCGGAAGAATTCCGGCAGTGGGAGCAGGGCGGGCATGGCTGAAGAAGACGATATTTTTCCGACTGGACTGAGCGTCGAGCAGGCGCGAGCGCTTGTCGTGGCGATTTCAAAGACACGCAAGTTGCCCGCGGAAGCGGTCCCACTGTTGGTCGCGGTCGGCCGGATTCTGGCAAGCGATGCGGTTGCGCCGCGCGACGTGCCAGGCTTTGCGAATTCCGCGATGGATGGTTTCGCGCTGCGCGCTGCCGATTTGCCACGCACGGGCGAAAAACGCTTTCGCCTGATCGGCGAGGTTTTTGCCGGCGGCCGCGCGGCCCCGGGAATCGAGGCGGATGCCTGCGTGCGCATCACGACCGGCGCGCCGTTGCCGGAAGACGCCGACACCGTGGTGATGAAGGAGAACACGCGTCTCGACGGCGATCATGTCGTGGTCATGGCTGGCACCTTGCCGGCGGCGAACGTGCGTCCGGCCGGCGAGGATTACCGCTCAGGCGATATCGCACTTAAACGTGGATGCAGACTCGGTCCGGCACAGCTCGGCGTGCTGGCGTCTTTCGGCATGAACCAGGTTCCCGTTGCGCGGCGCCCAAAAGCCGTGCTGCTGACCACCGGCGACGAGTTGGTCGCACCCGGCGAAGCGCTTGGGTTCGGACAGATTCACGACAGCAATCGCTACAGCCTCGGCAGCCTGCTCGAATCGATGGGTGCACAACTCGTCCGCCACGAGCGCGTGCGCGATGATCCAGTCGCACTGCGCGATGCGCTGCAACGTGCCGCGGCCGATGCCGACCTCATCGTCAGCAGTGGTGGCGTGTCGGCGGGCGAGGCGGATTTCCTGCCGCGACTCCTCGGTGAAATCGGCAAGGTGCACTTCTGGAAGGTGCGCATCAAACCCGGCATGCCGTTCCTGTTCGGGCAGATCGACCAGGCATTGTTGTTCGCACTGCCGGGTAATCCGGTATCCGGTTTCGCTACCTGCTTGACCCTGCTCAAGCCGGCCTTGGACGCGATGGCCGGTGTTGCGCCGATCGGCTATCAGTTGCGAGCAAGGTTGCGTACCGGCATCGACAAGCGCCATGCGCGCGCCGAGTTCCAGCGTGCGCGCCTGCAATGCGACGAGAATGCCGTGTTGTGGGCAACACCGCACGCGAAACAGGGTTCCGGCATGCTACGCGGCGTGGCCGACGCCGACGCGCTGATCCTGTTGCCGGAAGGCGAGCACGTTTTTGCGGTTGGCGACATCGTGGACGCAATGCCGCTGCCGGGCTGGCCCAGGTGAGCGCGTATAATTCGGGCATGGCGAACAACGGCATCGAACGCATTGCGCCCATGGAAGCGCTGCAGCGCCAGCGTGGCGGTGCCGTCCTGATCGACGTGCGCGAGGACGACGAGCGCGCCGCGGGCAAACCCGCGGGTGCGATCGGCGTGCCGCTCGGTGAAATCCTCGACCGCATCGCCGGCATCGCGCCCCAATTCCACACACCGCTGCTGCTCAGTTGCGCGCACGGCCAGCGTTCGCTGCATGCGGCAATGGCATTGCATGGCTTGGGTTACACCCGGCTGGCTTCGGTCGAAGGCGGCTTCGTGCGCTGGGCCGCGGAGGGTCTGCCGGTGGATCGCGGCGCCTTCGATGCCGACGCGGCGGAGCGTTATTCGCGCCATCTGCTGCTGCCCGAGGTCGGAGCCGCTGGCCAGCAGCGCCTGCTGGAATCGCGTGTCGTCCTGATCGGCGCTGGCGGCCTCGGATCGCCTGCAGGGTTGTATCTGGCCGCGGCCGGTGTCGGCGCGCTGACGTTGATCGACAACGACCTCGTTGAAAAATCCAATTTGCAGCGTCAGGTACTGCACACCGATGCGCGCGTGGGCCAGCCCAAAACGCAATCCGCACGCGTCGCATTGAATGCGCTCAATCCGGGCGTGCGCATCGACACCGTTGCGCAGCGCTTGCGCGCGGAGAACGTCGAAGACTTGATCCGCGATCACGACGTGGTGATCGACGGCGCCGACAATTTTCCGACCCGTTATTTGCTTGATGCCGCCTGCCGGCGCCTGCGCATTCCGCTCGTCTACGGTGCCGTGCATCGTTTCACCGGGCAGGTCAGCGTGTTCGACGCGCGCCGCGACGATTCGCCCTGCTACCGCTGCCTGTTTCCGGAGCCGCCCGCGGCGGCGGACGCGCCGAACTGCGCCGAGGCCGGCGTGCTGGGCGTGCTGCCCGGCATCATCGGGCTGCTGCAAACGAATGAGGCAATCAAACTCCTGCTCGGCATCGGCCAGCCGCTGGTCGGACGTCTGCTGTGCTTCGATGCGCTCGCCGGCACGTTCCGCGAATTGCGCCTGCCGCGCGATCCGCAATGTCCCGGCTGCGGCGCAAACGCGAAATTCAGCGGCTACGCGGACATCGAACAGGTGTGCTCGGCGCACTGATCCTGCTATTTTTTGGGGTGCTTGGTTTCGGCCAGCGCCAACGCGAAAAGCTGTTCCTGTGTCGCTTCCTTGCCGTGTTTGGCTTTCCAGTCCGCATAGGGTTCGCCGTAGATGCGCTCGCGCGCGGCGTCCTTGCCGATTTCCACGCCGCGTTCGGCAGCGGCTTCGCGATACCAGTCGGCGAGGCAATTGCGGCAGAACCCGGCCAGGATCATCAGGTCGATGTTTTGCACGTCGTTGCGCTCGACGTTGAGGTGTTGCAGCAGGCGGCGGAATGCCGCGGCCTCGATTTCAACAGTGTCATTCGCGCTCATGATCAGCTCCTTGGTGGTGCCGACGTACATATTCTAACGCCGCCGGCGCTTGAGGGATGTGCGCGTGACGGTAGAATGGCGCGCCCCTCCTGCGCAGGATTTTCCGATGGCCGCCCGGATTCTCGACGGCAAACGCATTGCCGACGAATTGCTCGACAACCTGCACGCGCGCGTGGCCCAGCGCGTGGCGCAGGGCAGGGCGGCGCCGGGGCTGGCCGTTCTGTTGGTCGGAGATGATGCTGCATCCGCCGTATACGTGCGCAACAAGCGCCGTGCCTGCAAGCACGTCGGTTTCCGCTCGCGCGATTACGACCTGCCGGCATCGACGACACAGGCCGAACTCGCCGCGCTGATCGACAAGCTCAACGCCGATGCGCAGATCCACGGCATCCTGGTGCAGTTGCCGCTGCCGGCGCACATCGATGCAAACGCGCTGATTAATCGCATCGACCCGCGCAAGGACGTCGATGGCTTCCATCCGGAGAACATCGGTCGGCTCGCCCTGCGCCAGCGCGGATTGAGGCCGTGCACGTCCAAGGGCGTGATGACCCTGCTCGCGCATACTGACCGCCCGGTACGCGGCCAATCCGCCGTCGTTGTCGGCGTATCCAACCACGTCGGCCGACCGCTGGCGTTCGAGCTGATGCTGGCCGGCTGCACCACCATCTGCTGCCACAAGTTCACCCGCGACCTGGCGCACGAAGTGGGCGAGGGCGACATCGTGATTGTCGCGGCAGGCAAACCCGGCCTGGTCAAGGGTGCCTGGATCAAACCCGGGGCGGTGGTGATCGATGTCGGCATCAACCGCCTGGCGGACGGGTCACTCGCCGGCGACGTCGAATTCGTGCCCGCCGCCGAACGCGCGTCGTGGATCACGCCGGTACCCGGCGGCGTGGGGCCGATGACGGTCGCGACATTGATGGAAAACACGCTGGAAGCCGCCGAGCTTTTCTGAATCGCAACGCAATCGCGCGGCGTTTTCACTGCGAATTACGGGCGACTTGGGCTATCCTTCGCGCCCCATGATTTCGAATCTCCTGCCAATGCGTCGCCTGCGTTTTGCCGTGTTGCTGGCCGGCGTACTGCTCGCCGCCTGCGGCGGTGTGATGCGCAAGGCGACCGACCAGTTTGCCGACAACCTGACCACGGCGATCCTCAACGAGGACGATCCCGGCACCGTGCGCGACGGCGTGCCGGCCTACCTGCTGCTGATCGACGGCATGATCCAGGGCGATCCCGAAAACGCCGGAGCCTTGCTTGCAGGCGCGAAACTTTATGGCGCATATGCCGGCGGATTCGTCAGCGATCCGGCACGCGCGCAGCGCATGGCCGGACGCGCCTACGATTACGCGCACCGCGCGCTGTGCCTGCGCGAGAAGGATCTGTGCGAGGCGCTGGACAAACCTTACGACGCTTACGTCGCCGAACTGGCCCGGACCGGGCGCAGTGACGTGTCGGTCGTGTACGGATTCGCCGCCGCCTGGGCCGGCAAGATCCAGGTCAACAGCGGCGACTGGAACGCGATCGCCGACCTGCCCAAGCTGCAATCCACGCTGGAGCGCTGCACGTCGCTGGATCCGCATTACGACAACGGCGGTGCGTACCTCTACCTGGGCGTGATCAATTCCATCCGGCCCGCGTCGCTCGGCGGCAAGCCCGAGCAGGGCAAGGCCTATTTCGAGAAGGCGCTGGAATTGTCCGGCGGCAAGAACCAGATGGTGCGTGTGCTGTATGCGCAGTTCTATGCGCGCCTGGTTTTCGACAAGGATTTGCACGACAAGTTGTTGAACGCAGTGCTTGCCGCCGATCCGCATGCGCCGGGTCTGACCTTGATCAATACGCTGGCGAAGGAAAAGGCGAAAACCTTGCTCGAATCCGGCAAGGATTATTTCTGATTTCAGGTATATACAAATGAACAAATATACATTGCTTGCCGCGCTGCTGTTCGCGGGTTATGCCCAGGCCGCCACCACCATCAAGATTGCCACGGTGGCTCCGGATGGCACGGCGTGGATGCGCGAGATGCGTGCCGGCGCCGAGGCGGTGAAGAAAGACACCGACGGCCGCGTCGAAATCAAGTATTACCCCGGCGGCGTGATGGGCGACGAGCCGACCGTGCTGCGCAAAATCCGCATCGGCCAGTTGCAGGGCGGGGCATTCACCGGCGGCGAATTGTCGCAGATCGTCAAGGATGCGCAGATCTACAGCCTGCCGTTCCTGTTCAAGAACCTGGACGAAGTCGACAAGGTGCGCGCGCAACTCGATCCACTGCTCAAGCAGGAATTCGACAAGGCCGGGTTCGACGTCGCCGGCATCAGCGGCGGCGGCTTCGCCTACCTGATGAGTGTGAACGACATCAAGACCAAGGACGATCTGAAAGCCGCGAAAGTCTGGGTGCCGCAGGGTGACCGCGTCGCCGAAGCCGGCTTCAAGGCCGGTGGCGTCACGCCGATTTCGCTGCCGCTGGCCGACGTCTACACCAGCCTGCAAACCGGATTGATCGACACCGTCGCCAACACGCCGGCCGGCGCGATCGCTTTCCAGTGGCACACGAAGGTGCGGCACATGGTCGATCTGCCGATCACCTACGTCGTCGGCATGCTTGTGATCGACAAGAAGGTGTTCGGCACGCTGTCGCCGGCCGATCAGAAAGCGTTGAACGACGATCTCGCCGCCGCTTTCGCACGCCTGGAAAAAAGCAACCGCGACGACACCGCGCAGGCCAAACTCGCGCTGCACAAGCAGGGCGTCGAGATCTTCACGCCGAATGCCGCCGAAACCGCATCGTGGGACGTGGTCGGTGCGCAAGCGCGCAAACAGTTGCAGGCGGCCGGCGAAATCACGCCGGAAATGGCGGCGGCGCTGGACAAGGCGCTGGCGGCGGCGCGGAACAAGTGAACTTGCAGCGCGCGCTGGAAATCCTGCGCCGCATCGAGGACTGGCTGCTTGCCATTCTCGTTCTGCTGCTCGTCGTTCTCGCGGGTAGCCAGATCGTCCTGCGCGATTTCTTCCACACGGGAATTTCCTGGGCCGATCCGCTGATGCGCCAGCTCGTGCTGTGGACGGGCATGCTCGGCGCACTCGCCGCGGTACGCGACGAAAAGCACATCGCGCTCGATGTTCTGCAACGCTTTCTTTCCCCGCTCGCGCAAAAGATCGCGCGCATCCTCACGTTCGGATTCGCCGCGGCCATCTGCGCGGCGCTGGCCTGGTACAGCTACGTGATGCTGGACGTGGATTACGCCAGCGCCACGCCGTCGAGTGCATTCGCATCGCTGCCGGCATGGATTCCCGAGACGATCCTGCCGACGGCATTCGGGCTCATGGCCCTGCGCTTCGTCCTGCGTGCGTTCCTGCCGCCGGCGCATACGCCGCCGTTGCTGCATCCCATCGAGCCGGCGCCATGATCTGGCTGATCGTGGGGGCGCTCGTGGTGTTGGCCGCCCTCGGCGCACCGTTGTTCGCGATCATCGCGGCGATCGCGCTGTTCGGATTCCACGCCGCCGGCGAGCCAGGCGGCGCGGTCGCGATCGAGTTCTACCGCCTCGCCGACATGCCGGCGCTGATCGCGATTCCGCTGTTCACTCTGGCGGGATACTTGCTCGCGGAAAGCCAGGCACCGCGGCGTCTGGTGCGCCTGACCAATGCGCTGTTCGGCTGGCTGCCGGGCGGACTCGCCATCGTCTCGGTGTGCGCCTGCACCTTGTTCACCGCGTTCACCGGCGCGACCGGGGTCACCCTGATCGCGCGCGGCGCGGTGCTGTCTCCGGCGCTGCGCCAGGCGCATTACGAGGAACGCTTTTCACTGGGATTGCTCACTGCCGCCGGCAGCCTCGGCCTTTTGCTGGTGCCATCCATGCCGCTGATCCTGTATGGCGTGGTCGCGCAGCAATTCCACACCACGCCGCCGGTGAGCATCGATGCGCTGTTCAAGGCGGGGTTGCTGCCGTGTCTGCTCATGGTCGTGATGCTGTCGATCTACAGCGCGTGGAAGGCGCGTGACCTGCCACGCCCGCAGGCGTCCAGCGGGCGCGAAGTCTGGGCCGCGCTCAAGGATGCGGCCTGGGAACTGCCCTTGCCCTTTGTGATCCTGATCGGCATCTACGCCGGCAAGCTGGCCGCATCCGAAGCCGCCGCGGCAACCGCGTTGTACGTGCTGATCGTGACGGTGCTGATCCGCCGCGAAATCAAATTCACGGAATTGCCGCGCGTGATCCGCGAGGCCATGCTGCTGGTCGGTGCCATCCTCATCGTGCTCGGATTTTCGCTGGCGCTGACGAACTGGTTGATCGACGGCGACGTGCCGGAAAAATTGTTCTCGGCCCTGCAGGCGGGGATTTCCGGCAAGTTCGCCTTCCTGTTGCTGCTCAACGCGTTCCTGCTCGTGTTCGGCATGCTGCTGGAAGGGTTCCCGGCGATCATCATCCTGGTGCCGCTGATCCTGCCGGTGGCAACGCACTACGGCATCGACCCGGTGCACCTGGGGATCATCTTCCTCGCCAACCTGCAGATCGGCATCTTCCTGCCGCCGGTGGGCATGAACATCTTCATCGCCAGCGCGCGCTTCAACCAGCCGGCCACGCGCATCGTGCGCGCGAGCCTGCCGTTCTACGCGATCCTGCTCGCGGCAGTACTCATCATTACCTACGTGCCCGAGCTGTCCTTGTGGCTGGCGCGCTGAAATCGCCCCGGAATCCCGGGCGAGTGGCAGGAGTGGCGCGGAGTCTGTAAAATAGGGCATGCGCATACTTACCGAAGCTCTTACCTTCGACGACGTCTCGCTCGTCCCGGCCTACTCGAACGTACTGCCGCGCGACGTCAGCCTTGCCACGCAACTCACGCGCCACATCCGCCTGAACATGCCGGTCGTCTCGGCCGCGATGGACACGGTGACCGAGGCGCGCCTCGCCATCACCATGGCGCAGTCCGGCGGCATCGGCATCATCCACAAGAACATGTCCATCGAACAGCAGGCCGCCGAAGTGCGCCTGGTCAAGAAGTTCGAAGCCGGCGTGATCCGCGATCCGATCACGGTCGGGCCGGAAACCTCGATCGGCGAGGTGATGAAGATCGTCCGTTCGCACAATATTTCCGGCGTGCCGGTTGTCGATGGCGATGGTCT
>JAICYA010000315.1 GCA_025934455.1 Rudaea sp. | reverse complement strand
CCGAACGCGCGAACTGGGCGCACCAGGTCGGCAAGGCCAAGGGCAAGCTCGCCGCGGCGGTGGACTACTACCGGCCCGAGCGTGAGGCGCAGGTGCTGCGCATGGTCGTCGACCGCAACGAAGGGCCGCTGTCCGATGACGTGCTCGTGCACGTGTTCCGCGAAATCATGTCGGCCTGCCTCGCCCAGCAGGAACCGCTCAAGATCGGCTACCTCGGTCCGGAAGGCACGTTCAGCCAGCAGGCGGTGGCGAAGCATTTCGGTCGCTCGGCGCACGGATTGCCGCTGTCGACCATCGAAGAAGTGTTCCAGGAAGTCGAGAGCGGCAACGCCGATTTCGGCATCGTGCCGGTGGAAAATTCCGGACAGGGCACGATCCAGATCACGCTCGACATGTTCCTGACCTCGAACCTGAAAATCTGCGGCGAAGTCGAGTTGCGCGTGCGCCAGTTCCTGCTATCGCGCTCGGGGCGCATCGAGGACCTCGAGCGCGTCTATTCGCACCCGCAGACTTTCGCGCAATGCAAGGCCTGGCTGCGCGGCAACTTGCCGAAGGCTGAAAAGATCCCGGTGTCGAGCAATGCCGAGGCCGCGCGTCGCGCGCGCAACGCCGACGACGCCGCGGCGATCGGCGGCGAATCGGCCGGGCATGTGTACGGCCTGAAGAAAGTCATCATGACGCCGATCGAGGATCGCGCCGACAACACCACGCGCTTCCTCGTCCTCGGCCGGCAGATCTTTCCGCCGTCCGGCCACGACCGTACCTCGATCCTGGTGTTCATCAAGGACAAGCCTGGCGCATTGTTCCATGTACTCAGTCCGTTCGCGCGCAACGGCATCAGCATGAATCGCATCGAGTCGCGGCCCTCGCACCAGGCCAAGTGGGAATACGGATTCTTCATCGACCTGGCCGGGCACGCCGAGGACGAAGCGATGCGGCGCGCCTTCGCGGAATTGAAGGAACACGCCGCGCAGATCAAGTTGCTCGGCTCGTATCCGGTGGCGGTGCCGTGAGCGGCAGTGCGGCGTCGCTCGCCAACGCCGCCACGCGCGCGCTGCGCGCCTACGACCCCGGACATGATCTGCCGGCATTGCGCCGGCGCTTCGGCAGCGTACTCGCCGAGCTCGGATCGAACGAGAATCCGCTGGGTCCGAGTCCGCTCGCGCTGGCGGCGATTCGCGACGCGCTGCCGGAAATTTTCCGTTACCCGGATCCGGCCGGTGGCGCGCTGAAAGCCGCGCTGGCGAAACACCTGCGCGTGGATACTGCCCAGATCACGCTGGGCAACGGTTCGCATGAGCTGCTCATGCTGATCGCGCAATGCTTCGCCGATGCGGGCACATCGGTCGTGTTTTCCGAATTCGGTTTTGCCGTGTTTCCGATCGCCACCGCGGCAGCCGGCGCGCAGTCGATTCGTGTGCCGGCGCTGCCAAGAAATCATCGTGCACAGCCTCTCGGCCATGATTTGGATGCGCTGGCGATGACGGTCCGAGCCGACACGCGCATCGTCTACCTCGCCAATCCGAACAACCCAACGGGAACATGGTTTGGAGATGCGGAACTGGCAGCGTTCCTTGCGCGCGTGTCGCCAACGACGTTGGTCGTGGTCGACGAGGCCTATCACGAATTTGTCGACGATCCTGCACTGACCTCGGCGCTGCGCTTCCTGCCGGAATATCCAAACCTGATCGTCACGCGCACATTTTCGAAGGCCTACGCGCTGGCTGGGTTGCGCGTGGGCTACACCGTCAGCTCGCTGCACGCCGCGGCCGTGCTCGAACGCCTGCGCGAATCGTTCAACGTGAACATCCTGGCGCTCGCGGCGGCGACAGCGGCGCTCGGCGATCAGGATCACGTCGCGTGCGCCAAGGCGTTCAATCTCGCCGAGCGGACGTGGCTTGCGGCGCAACTGGAAAATCGTGGCCTGCGCGTGCTGCCGTCGCAAACGAATTTCGTCCTTGTCGATTTCGCACGCGATGCTGCAGCCATCGAGAACGCGTTGTTCGACCGCGGCGTGATCGTACGGCCGATGGGCGGTTACGGATTGAGCGAATTCCTGCGCATCAGCGTCGGTTCGCGCGCCGAGAACGAGCGCCTGCTGGAAGCGCTGCCGTGAGCGACCTGACGTGACCCATTGGATCAGCGCGCCAGCCGGTCCGCTGCGCGGCGATGCGGGGGTTCCCGGCGACAAGTCGGTTTCGCATCGCGCGATCATGCTCGCCGCACTCGCGCAAGGTACGTCGCGCATCACGGGATTCCTCGAAGGCGAGGACACGCTGGCGACCGCGCGCGCATTCGCGCAAATGGGCGTGCGCATCGAGGCGCCGCGTGCGAGCGAACGCATCGTGCATGGTGTCGGCCTGCATGGCTTGCAAGCACCGCATGGCTCTATCGACTGCGGCAACGCCGGCACCGGCATGCGCTTGCTGACCGGCATCCTCGTGGGACAGGCGTTCGCTTCGACGTTGACCGGCGACGCATCGCTGTCGAAACGCCCGATGCGGCGCGTGCTTGAGCCGCTCGAACGCATGGGCGCGAGGATCGAATCCGATAACGGCTTGCCGCCGTTGCGCATCGCCGGGAAATGCGATTTACGCGGCATCGACTACGAACTGCCGGTTGCCAGTGCCCAGGTGAAATCCGCGATCCTGCTCGCGGGACTTTATGCGAGCGGCGAAACGATCGTGCGCGAGCCGCATCCCACGCGCGACTACACGGAAACCATGCTGCGCGCATTCGGTTGGCCGGTGGAGTTCGGTGCGGGTTGGGCGAAGTTGAGCGGTGGCCACGGGTTGCATGCGGCGGACATCATCGTGCCGGCGGATTTTTCCTCGGCGGCTTTTTTCATCGTCGCCGCGACGCTAGTGCCGGGCTCCGAGCTCGTGCTGCGCGACGTCGGCATGAATCCGCGTCGCACCGGACTGCTGCACGCGCTGCGCGCGATGGGCGCCGATATTCGCGAATCGAACGTGCGTGAATCGAGCAGGCGCGGGCAGGGCGGCGAAGCGGTTGCCGACTTGATCGTACGGCATGCGCCGCT
>JAICYA010000108.1 GCA_025934455.1 Rudaea sp. | reverse complement strand
GGCGTCGAGATAGAACAACAGCATGCCTACGCCGATCAGCAGGTAGCCGATCATGAACAAGGCCGCCGCGCCGGGCGTCCACAATCCCATCGGGTGCACCGGCAGTGGGTACAGGAAGGTCCACAACGCGGCATAGTGCCCGACGAAGATGGCGCCGATGATGCTCAGCGCGCCGAGCAGGAACAGCACGAAGTTGGCGACGAACGCCCACAGGTGCAAGGTCACGTACTTGCGCAGGAAGAACCACATCACCGCCGTGGTCACCATGCCCATGGTGCCGACCATGCCCGCGCCGTGCATAGACAGCAGGCGGTAGAACATGTCCGGCGCGACGTTCAACCATGTGCCCTGTGCCATGCGCATGATCACGCCGATCAACATCATCAGCACAAACAAGGTTACGGCGCTGATGATGTAGAGATTGAATGCGGTGCGCTCGCCGCCGGTCAGCTTTTCGTCTTGCGGATACATCGTCAGCGCAGTCATGTCAGCCTCCGGTCGGCGCGACGACATCGAACGCCGTCGTCATCGGCGCGTGTCCGAGCCCGCAATATTCAAGGCACATCACCTTGTATTTGCCGGGCGCGGTGAAGGTGTACAGGATCTTGTTCGTGAATCCCGGCATCGCCTGGGTCTGGATCGCGATGCGTCCGTCCGGCGCGTAAATCGCGAACCCGTGGTTCACATCCGCACTGGTGACGCGAAATTCGACCGGCGACCCGGTTTGCAGTTGCAGCGCGCTGCCAGGCGCTTGCCCTTGCAAGCTCATCTGCCAGGACCACTGCCGGCCCGTCACATCGACGATTTGCGCCGCCGCGAGCGGCTCATTCTGCTGCGGGATCGGAAAACTGTGCAGCGTCGCCCAGGTGAGGCCGGCGAACAGGATCAGCAGGGCCGCAAACAGCCAGCGTCTCGCGATAGACGTCCGCCGTCCCGAGCGATCAAGTACATCCGCGCCGAGCGGGTGTCCGACCTGGGCGATGATGTAGATGAACCCAAACGTTACCAACCCCATGCCCGTGAGGGTGATGGCCCAGATGAAGTTCTGGAAGATCACGGCAAGTTGCCCCCGAAGGTGCGCCCGACCGCATAGGCTTACGCCAAATCGCGGTATGCGTCAACCCGGCCCTGCCCGACCCCATCAACCGATGCACGGCAAAAGGGGCACGCGGAAACGCAGGCAATTCGCTTACGCCGCCTTCGGCTGCCGCATCAGCAGCGCGAACAGATCGGCGAGCTTGTCGCGCATCTCGCGGCGGTCGACGATCAGGTCGATCGCACCGTGTTCGAGCAGGAATTCCGAGCGCTGGAATCCTTCCGGCAACGTCTCGCGCACGGTCTGCTCGATCACGCGCGGCCCGGCGAATCCGATCTGCGCCTTGGGCTCGCCGATGTTGAGGTCGCCGAGCATGCCCAGGCTCGCCGACACGCCGCCGGTGGTCGGATGCGTGAGCACGGAAATGTACGGAATGCCGGCGTTGCGCAGACGCGCGAGCGCCGCGGAAACCTTGGCCATCTGCATCAGCGAAAGCAGGCCTTCCTGCATGCGCATGCCGCCACTGGCGGAAAAACACACGAAAGGAATGCGCTCGTCCAGCGCCAGTTCCGCCGCACGCGCGAATTTCTCGCCGCCGACCGAGGCCATCGAACCGCCCATGAAGGCAAACTCGAAGGCGCAGGCAACCAGCGGTCGTGTCTTCAGCAGGCCGCGCATGGCGACCAGCGAATCCTTCTCGCCGGTCTGCTTCTGCGCGGCGACAAGACGATCCTTGTATTTTTTCGAGTCGCGGAATTTCAGCGCGTCGACAGGCTCGAGGTTCGCGAACAATTCCTCGCCGACGCCCTCGTCGAACAGCGCGGCCAGGCGCTTGCGCGCGCCGATCGCATGGTGATGCCCGCACTTCGGGCACACCTCGAGATTGCGCTCGAGCTCGGGCCGGTACAGCACCGCGCCGCAACCATCGCATTTTTCCCACAGGCCTTCCGGCACCTTGCCCTTGGCCGTGGTGCCCTCGGTGCGGATGCGCGAGGACATCAATTTCTGCAGCCAGCTCATGTCGTCCACTTCTCCCGTTTCCAGCGGCGCCACGGCCTCGGCCGGTACCGGCTGATTCAATGCCGATTGATCCGGCGGCTGGCGCGGATTACGCGGCATGTGCCTGCGTCCCTGCATCCAGCGCGGCGCGGATCGGCGCGAGGAACTCACGCGCCGCGGCACAGGCCGCTTCCGCCGAATTCGCGCCTGCCAGTCCTTCGACCAGCGCGCTGCCGATCACCACCGCATCGGCAAACCGTGCGATCGCTGCGGCGGACGCCGCGTCGCGCACGCCGAATCCGACCGCGACTGGCGTACGCGTGCGCGCCTTGATTGCAGCGACGCGTTCACGCACGGCATCCAGGCTCAATCGATTCGCGCCGGTGACGCCGGCAAACGCGACATGGTACAGGAAGCCGCGTGCGGCTTCGCACAGAGCGGCCAGACGCGGCTCGGACGTGGTCGGCGCGCTCAGGAATATCCGGCGCAACCCGGCCTGGTCCAGCGCCGGTGCGGTTCGCGCTTCTTCGAGCGGACAATCGACCAACAGTACGCCATCCACGCCCGCCGCCGCGGCATCGCGGGCAAAGCGCGCGTAGCCGTAAATCTCGACCGGATTCAGATAGCCCATCAGCACGATTGGCGTGGCCGTGTCGGTTTTGCGGAATTCGGCAACCCAACCGAAAATCTGCGTCAGGCCCACGCCCCTGGCCAGCGCGCGTTCGTTCGCGTGCTGGATCACCGGACCATCGGCCATCGGGTCGGAAAACGGCACGCCGATTTCGATCAGGTCCGCGCCCGCACCGGCGAGCGCGTGCAACAGCGGCACCACCGCTTCGGGTGCCGGATCGCCCGCGGTGACGAAGGGGATCAGGCCCTTGCGGCCGGTTTCACGCAACTCGGTGAAACGCGCGTCGATGCGGTTCACAGCGATATACCCTCGCGCGCCGCGATCGTGTGCACGTCCTTGTCGCCGCGTCCGGACAGATTCACGAGTATCCGCTGATCCTTGTTCATTTCGCGCGCGAGCTTGATGCCTTGCGCGACGGCGTGGCTGGATTCGAGCGCGGCGAGAATGCCCTCGGTGCGCGCCAGTTCGTGGAATGCCGCCAGCGCCTCATCGTCGGTGACGCCGACATATTCGGCGCGGCCCGCGTCCTTGAGGAACGCGTGTTCGGGACCGACGCCGGGATAATCCAGGCCCGCGGATACCGAGTGCGTCTCGGTGATCTGGCCATTGTCGTCGCACAACACATAGGTACGATTGCCGTGCAGCACGCCGGGACGCCCGGCCGCGAGCGAAGCGGCGTGATGGCCGGTCGCGATCCCCTCGCCGGCCGCTTCCGCGCCGACGATACGCACGTCGGCGTCGTTGAGGAACGCGTGGAAAAGTCCGATCGCATTGGAGCCGCCGCCGACGCAGGCGACCAGCGCATCCGGCAGGCGCCCGTATTCGGCGAGCATCTGCGCGCGCGCCTCGCGCCCGACTACGGCGTTGAAGTCGCGCACCATCATCGGATACGGATGCGGACCGGCGACGGTGCCGATGATGTAGAACGTATCGGCCACGTTCGTCACCCAGTCGCGCAGCGCTTCATTGAGGGCGTCTTTCAACGTCTTGGAGCCGGACGTCACCGGCACTACTTCGGCGCCGAGCAATTTCATTCGGTATACATTGATCTTCTGGCGCTCGATGTCGGTCGCGCCCAGGTACACCACGCACTCCAAGCCCAGGCGCGCGGCGACCGTCGCGCTGGCCACACCGTGCTGGCCGGCGCCGGTCTCGGCGATGATGCGCGTCTTGCCCATGTGTCGCGCCACGAGGGCTTGCCCGACCGTGTTGTTGATCTTGTGCGCGCCGGTGTGGTTGAGATCCTCGCGCTTGAGCAGGATCTGCGCGCCGCCGACTTTCTCCGACAAGCGTTCGGCGTGGTAAATCGGACTCGGCCGGCCGACGTAGTGTTTCAGGTCGCGGTCGAGCTCGGCGACGAATGCAGGATCGCGGCGCAGGCGCAGGTAGGCGTCGGTCAACTCGGCCAGCGGCGCCATCAAGGTCTCGGCCACGAACACGCCGCCGTAGTCGCCGAAGCGCCCGTGCGCATCCGGATACTGCGTGTAATCGAACGCCGGTTTACTTTTGTTCATTGCTGCAGGCACGCTGCACCTCTTGTACGAAACGCCGCATTTTTTCCGCGTCCTTGATGCCATGTGCCGATTCGATGCCACTCGACACATCGACCGCGTACGGGCGCACCGCGCGGATCGCGGAACCGACATTATCGCAGGTCAACCCGCCGGCCAGGATCAGCGGAATGGAAATTTCGCGCGGCGGGGCAGCGCGTGGAATCAGCGTCCAGTCGAAGGTGCGTCCGCCGCCACCGGGAGCGCCCGGCGCATGCGCATCGAACACGAAGCCGACGGCGGCCGCGTGTTCGTGCAACTGCGGCCTCGCATCGCCACCGGCCATCGCGATCGCCTTCAGGTACGGCACCTCGTAGCGCAGGCATTCGCCCTGGGTTTCGCGGCCGTGGAATTGCAGCAAGTCCGGTTGCACGGTCGCCACGGCATCGGCGACGAAGCCGGGTTCGTCGTCCATGAACAAGGCGACCGCCGCGACGAACGGCGGCAACGCGCGGCGGATTTCGCGTGCCTGCAGCGCGTCGACGCAGCGCGGGCTCTTGCGCGTGAGCACCAGGCCGATCGCATCGACGCCGAGCGCAACCGCAGCCAGCGCATCGTCGACGCGGGTGATGCCACAGAATTTGATTCGCACGCGGTTCACGGCAGCGTCGCCTCGGCGGGAAGCCCGAACTCGGCAGGATACAACGGTCCGAGGAAGACAAGGCCCCGCGCCGCCGAAGTCGGCCCGGCCAAGGCGCGGTCGCGGCCGGCCAGCAGTTGCGCGATCCATTCCGGCGGTTGTTCGCCGCGCCCGACCACGCGCAGGCTGCCGGCGATATTGCGCACCATGTGATGCAGGAATGCGTTGGCCTGGATGTCGAGCACGACGCGGTCGCCCTCGCGCGCGACACAGATGGCCTGCACGCAGCGCATCGGCGAGCGCGCCTGGCAGGCGACAGTGCGAAAAGCGGAAAAATCCTGTTCACCGACCAGGTATTGCGCGGCCGTATGCATCGCCACCGCGTCCAGCGTCGCACGTTCCCAGCACACATAGCGCGCTTCCAGCGCCGGGCGTGGGGACCGGTTCAGGATGGTGTAGCGATAGCGGCGTGCGCGTGCCGAAAACCGCGCGTGGAAATCATCGCTGACTTCGCGCGCCCAGCGTACGGCGACGCTGCCGGGCAGCCGCGAATTGGTGCCGAGCGTCCAGCCGCGCATCGTGCGTTGTGCGTGTGTGTCGAAATGGATCACCTGGTTGCGCGCATGCACGCCGGCATCGGTGCGCCCGGCGCAGGTCACCTGCACGGGTTCGGCGGCGATGTCCGCCAACGCCGCTTCCACCGCACCCTGCACCGTCGACCCATGCGACAGGCGCTGCCAGCCGAGAAAATCGGTGCCGTCGTATTCGATGCCGAGCGCGATGCGCATTTTTTTCGATCCAAAAAAGAGGCCGGGACTAGCCCGGCCAACATCGTACGTCGGAGAGACGTGAATGCGTTATCCGATTTCCGCCAGCAACTTGCGCGCTTCGATCTTTTGCGCGTCGTTGCCTTCGGCCAACACTTCGTCGAGCATCGAGCGCGCACCTTCCGGATCGCCCATGTCGAGATACGCCTTGGCCAGATCGAGCTTGGTGCCAATCGCGTCTTCGCCGGCGAAGAAATCCTCGTTCGACTTCGCCGCGGCGGGCGCGGAAGCCGGCGCGGCGACGTGCACGGGTTCCGGCACTGGCGGCGGCACATAGGCCGGTTCCGCGTGGACGGGCGCCGGCGGCGGCA
Organism: Rudaea sp.; assembly: GCA_025934455.1. The sequence goes on along the minus strand of JAICYA010000108.1, from coordinate 858 downwards.
CGTAGGCCGGTTCCGCATGCGCAGGCTCGACATGTACGGAAGCGGCGTGATCGGCGAGGTCGAAGTCGAAGCTATCTTCGGCGGGCTTGGGCATTTGCTGAGTGTGGAAGTCGCCGGCATCGAGGTGACCGTCGTCCCTGTGCATGTGATCGTGCTCGGCATGCTCGGTGGCCGTGTGCATGTCGTGCAACGTCGCTCCCAAGTCCTCGTGGCCGCCGAACAGCGGATTGTGCGGACACAGGTGCTCGCCCATCGCGCGCACCTGCTGCCACTCGTCCGATGTCGGATCGGCGAGGTGCGCATACATGGCCTCGGCGGTCGCCTCGAACCTGGCGGCATCCTGATGCGCGTAATACAGATCCAGCAACTGCAGCGACAAGACCGCATCGCCCGGGTGCTGTGCCAGCTGATCGAGCAGATGCTGCTCGTCCACGGCCATCGCATCCAGGTGTTCCTCGTGCGCTGCCGGCACGCCGGCAGCAGGCACGACGGCAACCTTCGGCTTGCGCATGAAGCGCATCAGGACGAGCAGGCCGATGATGAGCAGTGCCGCGCCGCTGGCCATCAGCACATTGTTGTTCTGCCACCACGGCAATCCCGGCGCGGAAATCGGCTCGACCTTGGCCGGAGCTTTCGGCTTGACCGCGACCGGCGTCGATGCGGGTTTGGTTTCCGTGGGCTTGGCTTCGGCTGCCTTCTCGGGAGCGGTAGCCGCTGCCGCAACCGTTGCCGGCGTGGTGGATTCCGGAGCCTTGGCAGCGGGCGGCGGCGCGGCCTGAGCGGGCGCCGCCCCCGGTTTCGCTTCACCCGGCTTTTCGCTGGCGTTGATATCGCCCCAGATGTCCTTGGCGGTCAGCT
>JAICYA010000447.1 GCA_025934455.1 Rudaea sp. | reverse complement strand
GCGCTCAGCGCGAACAAGGCCGTCAGCGCGAATCCGAACAGTGCGAACAAAATGACGATGCGGCTGCGCAGCCGCCGGCGGTAATGGATTCTCGGCATGCGCCGAAGCTTACGCTACGGCCGCGTCCGGATCGACCATTCGATAACCGATGCCATGACGGGTCTGGATCAGCGGTTTGCCGAATGGCTTGTCGATGGCGGCGCGCAGGCCGTGGATGTGCACGCGCAACGAATCCGAATCCGGCAATTCCTCGCCCCACACGCGCGTTTCCAGGTCCTGGCGCGTGACGACGGAGGGACTGGATTCCATCAAGTGCTGCAGCAGCTTCAAGCCGATCGGATTGAGCTGGATCGACTTGCCGCCGCGCGTGACCACGAGCGTGTCGAGGTTGTAGGTGAGATCGGCCAGTTGCAACACACGGCTCTGCACGCCCTTGCCGCGGCGGCCAAGCACCTGCAGGCGCGCTTCCAATTCCTGCAGCGCGAAGGGTTTCACCATGTAGTCGTCGGCGCCGGAGTCGAAACCGGTGAGCTTTTGTTCCAGCGCGTCGCGCGCGGTGAGCATCAACACCGGTGTCTGCCGGCGCGCTTCCTGGCGCAGCTTGCGGCACAGTTCCAGTCCGTCCATGCCGGGCAAGGTCAGGTCGAGAACGATCGCGTCGAATTCGTGGACGACGGCCAGGTGCAGGCCGGTGATGCCGTCACCGGCGAAATCCACGACGTGGCCTTTTTCTTCCAGATAGTCGCCGATGTTGGCGGCAATGTCGCTGTTGTCTTCGATGACGAGAATTCGCATGGGAGCAATCCTACTCGCTTTGGCGGGGGAGTCGTTCGTTGATCGCCACCGGCCCGCCCGAGTTCCCACGGCGCAATGGACAAAACCGCAGGCAATAAAAAGGCCCAAGGAGGTGTCATTGGGGGAACACACCTGCCTTGGGCCTAAAGCTACTGCCCCGATTACCGTAATCTGCCTGTCACCTGACCTGACCTTAGGAGTGTCGAGCAGCCTACAGTGGCATCGATACTAGGTGTGGCGCGATTAAATCGGCGTTAAATCCGGCGCGAGCTTTCGTTAATCCCGATTTCGTCAATCTCCGGGGTGGCGACAAATCAACGTCCCCGTCGGGGACTGGCACTTGTCGCCCACGCCCGTCTTGCTGTGCAGGGTGAAGGCGAAATTCTGGGTGTGCGTCTGGCCTGCGGCGGATGCCGGGAAACGCCAGGCCCCGAGCGCCGCCTTCGCGGCATCCTCGAACATGCCGGCCGGCTGCGCGTGCAGGACGCGCACCTGGTTCACGCTGCCGTCGGCGCCGATCCGGTAGGACAATTCCACGCTGCCTTCGATGCCGGCCGCCATCGCGCGCGGCGGATAGGCGGGCGGCACGATCTGCAGGGGCGACGGTTCCACGTTCGGTGCGGTCGCAGCCTCGGCAAGCTCGGGTACGGAAACCCGCAGGAGTGCGCGGTTGGGCGCCAGGTCGCGGATGCGGACGGGCGCGACGTCGCCAAGTTTCGTACGCGCGGGAGCGATGCGGATCGCGGCATCCGCCGCCGATTCGGCGATGTCAATTGGCGCCAATGGCGCGATTTCCGCCACCGGCAGCGACACGACCAGTTTCGGCGGCGCGATCAATTGCACATTGCCGCTGACCAGCGCGAGCGTCTGCGCCGGCAATGCTTCCAGCGCAACGGCGAGATCGGCATTGCGCTGTTGCACACGCCACGCGCCGAATGCCAGCGTGGCCGCCGCCAGCAGCAGCGGCAGCAGCGCATTGCGCGGCGCGGGCTGCGCCATTGCGGCCACGCCGACGATGCGGCGAATGCGCGTCAGCAGCTC
>JAICYA010000154.1 GCA_025934455.1 Rudaea sp. | reverse complement strand
CCGATGCAGATGGGCTGCTATGGCATCGGCGTGTCGCGCATCGTCGCCGCGGCGATCGAGCAGAACCACGACGACGCCGGCATCATCTGGCCCGAACCGATGGCGCCGTGGCGCGTGGCGGTATGCGTGATCAATCCGAAGAACGACGCCAAGGTGAACGAAGCGGCGAATGCGCTGTACACCGAACTCAACGCGAAAGGCATCGAAACCTGCCTCGACGACCGCGGCCTGCGCCCCGGCGCCATGTTCGCCGACATCGAACTGATCGGCATTCCGCACCGGGTCGTCGTATCCGAACGCGGGCTCGCCGCGGGCACGTTCGAATACCGTGCGCGACGCGACACGGAGAGCCGGAATCTTTCGCACGAGGAATTGTTCGCGCTGTTCGGCTGAATCCCGGCGCTACTTCTTGATCAAACCCTTGACCCGATCGATCCAGGATGGACCGGCGGCCGGCTTTGATTCCTTGACGGCCGGTTTGGCGAAACGGCCAGTCAGGCTCTGTTCGCGCTTGAGCTGTTCGAGTTCCGCATTCTGCTGTTCGCCAATCCGGGTCTCCCAGCGCCGCTTGATCTGATCCTGCTGCACCTTGGTGCGCAGTTGTGCACGGAACGAATCCGACAACGCCTCCTGAAACAGGTTGCTTTCCTCGCGCATCAGGTAGCGGCCGATGGCGTCGAACGTGGATTCGCTGAGCTGCGTGGCCGGCAGATTCTTGGTCGCCGTGCCGAGCGAATCGAAGTTCACGAAGTTCATGCGCACCCCCGCGCTTTCGGCATCGGCGAAAAACGTGGCGGTCAGCGGAATGCGGCCCTTGGCGTTGAATTTGGCCGAGACCACTTCGCCGTTGCCGTCCTTCTTCAGCTCGAGCAAGCCGCCCAGATGGTAGCGCTGGAACGCGCCAGCGACGGTCTTGACCTTGCTGGCACCAACCACCTCGACGGTGGGGCATTCCTCGCTCGCCACCAGGCACGGAAAGCTCAGCACGATCTCGCGCGAACCCGGCTGCGTGTTGGACTTGAGGTCGTATTCGTGTTCGATGTAGCCGACGATCTCGCCATAGCCGACCAGGGCGAAGCGCAGCTGCTTCTTCGGTTGCAGCAGTTTGAGATTGGCGACGAGCTTGCCGAGGAACTCGTGCAGCGCGTGCATGCCCGGCTCGAGTTGGGTGCGAAAAACCTCCTCGCGCTGCGACTTGCGCTTCTCCGCGTCGTCGGCGTTGGCTTTGCGCTGCTGCGCCTGCTGTTCGAGCTCGTCGAGCAATCCCACGGATGGGCCCCTTGGCGCCGCGCCGGAACGCGCGGCCTGCATAGTGTTTAACTTAATTCCAACGGCGCGCGCATGCAAGCATCGCGTAACCTGCAAGGGCGGCGGATGTGACGTTCGCCGCGGATTTTTTGATTTGCGACGGGGTTAATGGCATTCTACCGGCACGATTTTAACCACCCTAATTGCGAGAGTCGTCAATGGCCATCGAATTGAAAAATCTCAACAAGAAACAACTCGCGGAATTGATCGCGCGCGCGTCTTCACGCAGCCGCGAACTGGATGTCGCGGAACTGGACAAGGTCCGCGCCGACGTGCGCGCATACGCCAAGACGAAAGGCTATACCATCGAGCAATTGTTCGGCGGGCGCGGGCGCAAGGGCAAGCGCAGCAAGGCCGCGCCGAAATACCGCAACCCGACCGATCCGTCGCAGACCTGGTCCGGCCGCGGCAAGCGCCCACGCTGGTTTCACGCGGCATTGAAAGCGGGCAAGCGCGAAAAGGATCTTTTAATCTGACTGCGAATCGATTCGCGAAAAAATGCCGGCTTTTGCCGGCATTTTTGTTGGCGTCACAGACTGCGTCGGGGAGCCACGAGTAAATCCCCGAACAATAATCCGGCAACCAGCGCGACCAGGATCGCGACCAGGGTGAAGCCGACGTCCAGGCCCAGGGTCACGTCACGCTCGAACATCAGCGACAAGGTGCGGAAACCCACGCTGCCCGGCACCAGGAGGATGATACCCGGCTCGCGCACCAGCGCGCCGGGACGCCCTGCCAGGCGCGCGTACAGGTTGCTCGCCGCGCCGATGGCAAGTCCCGCCAGGAACACGCCGAAATCCGGCGTGAACGCCGAGCTGGCGTCATAGGCGACGATGTAACCGAGCGCCGCCGACGCCATCACCAGCGGGTAATCGCGGCGCGCGGCCTGGAACAGGACGGCAAAGGAAAAGCAGCCGAACCCGAGCGCTACCCATTCGGCCCAACCCGGCACCGGCGCTGCCGGCCCGGCGAGCGGCAACCAATGCAGTGCCTTGCATAGCTCAGAAGCCGCCAGCGTGCCGAAGGCGAGCTTGAGCAGGCTCATCATCGCGCCGGCCAGGCGCGCCACGCCCGAGGCCAGGTGCTGGGTCGACAACTCGCGCACGGCGGTCGTCAGGCTCAATCCCGGCAACAACACGATCAACGCCGCCAGCACCACCGTCTTGACGTTGAGCGGCACCAGCCACGCACCGGCGGCGGTGGCGATCAGGGTCGCGAGCATGGCGGAGATCGCCTCGAAGCTCGCGCCCAGGCGCGGCCTGCCTTCGCTCGCCAAGGCGATCGCACCGATCAGGATGCCGATGACACCGGCGACGGCGACGTCGGCCCAGGCCGCGTGCAGGATCGCCGCGACCGCCGCCGCCGCGATACCGTAACTGCCCGCCGTGAAAACGCGATTGCGCACGTTGCGGCGGCCATGGATCGCGCGCAGCAGGCGCGAACCCTCGGCGATATCCAGCGTACCGGCAATGACGCGGTCAGCGATCTCGTCCACCTCGCACATGCGGCGCAGGTTCACGTCACCGGGCGAGAGGCGAATGACCTGGGTGTGTTCGCTCAGGTCGTCCTCGGCCTGCCCGCGCGCGGTAAACGACAGGATCAACGCGGTCGGCGTGGACAACGTGTTGCAATTCAATCCCAGCCGCGCGCTGACGCTGTCGATCGCCGATTCCAGGCGCGGCGCGGCGGCACCGTACTGGTGCAGGCGCCGCGCCAGCTCGACCACGAAGCGCATGCGCGTGGCGGAATCTTCATGCCGCAGCGGCGGATTCACGGATGCGTTCATGCCCCGACCGGATAATCGGGCGTCGCATCCAACGCCGCGGCGCACACTTCCGCCAGTTCCAGCAGGCGCAGGTCGGACCCGGGCGGACCCATGAGCTGCAATCCGGTCGGCAATCCGTCGGCGGTGAGGCCCATCGGCAGGCTCAGCGCGGGGCAGCCCGACAGGTTTGCGAACGCGGTGAAGTCGGCCTGGTCGGCCGGTGCCGGCGTGCCATGCGCGAACGCGGTTTGCGGCGTGGTCGGCGTGACCAGCACGTCGACATCGGCGAACAAACGTCGCGCCTTGAGCACGGCTGCGTCGACCACACGGTCGGCGCTCGCAAAATCGGCGGCGGATTTCCCCCGCGCATAATCGAGCATTCGCGCCAGGCGCGGCGAGGCACCGGTGATCACATGCGCGGGATAGGCACCGAGTATTTCCGCCTCGGTCAGCAGCAGTCCGGCGCGGCGCGCGGCGGGAATGGGGAAATCCGCGAAATCCACATGGCGTCGATTCGGCAACTCATGCGTCAGCGCATCGAGAGCGCGCGCAAAGACGTCGGCGACCTCGTCGGTCGTGCCCCAGGCGCGCATATCCGCGAACACGCCGACGCGCAGCTTCCCGGGCTCCCAGTCGGGCAGATCCGGATCGACGCGGCGGCGGCGCGAACGCGGATCGGCCGCGTCATAGCCGGCGAGCACGTGGTACAGAACGCCCAGATCGTCGACGCCGCGCGCGAGCAGGCCCACGCCATCCAGCCGCCGTGCCGCCGGCGCAATCCCGCGCATCGAGATCTCGCCCGCGGTCGGCTTGAACCCATAAACCCCGCAATAACTCGCCGGGATGCGCACCGAACCGAGCGTGTCGGTGCCGATCGCCGCCGCGCACAAACCCGCCGCGACCGCCGCGGCGCTGCCGGCGGACGAGCCGCCCGGGGAGAATCCCGGCCGCCACGGATTGTGCACGGAGCCGAAATGCGGATTGCTGCCGTCGGCGCCGGGGCCTTCGTCCATGCCGGTCTTGCCAAGGATCACCGCACCCGCGCCGCGCAGGCGCTCGACCACGGCGGCATCGCGTGCGGCCGGCGCGCGTGTGCCGGGCAGGCCTGCCTGCGTGGGCAATCCCGCCACGTCGATGTTGTCCTTGACCGCAACGGGCACGCCATCGAGGCGGCCGATCGCCTTGCCCTGCGCGCGTCGGGAATCGGATTCGCGCGCCTGTATCGCGGCTCCGGCGGCATCGATGGCGACGAACGCATTCAACCGCGCATTGGACCTGGCCGCGGCATCCAGATACGTGCGCGTCAACCGCTCCGCGTCGATCGTCCCGCCGGCGAGCCAGTGCAAGGCCTGGCAAAGCCGCGCGCCCCGCAGCTGCCATTCTGTTATCGTTTGCCCCATCGATTTCTCCCTATCGTCCGCAGATTATGCCGCAAGCGCACGCCGACGCCGCCGACAAACCGGATACCGCCGTCCGCGGCCTGCGCTCGTCGCGCCAGCCGCGCTACCTGCAGGTTTCGGAGATATTGCGCGAAGAGATCCGTCGCGGCGAACACCCGGTCGGCAAGGCGTTTCCCACCGAAGCGGTGCTGTGCAAACGCTTCAAGATCAGCCGTTTCACCGCGCGTGCGGCCCTGCAACTGCTCACCGACCAGGGCCTCATCCTGCGCCGGCGCGGCGCCGGCACCCTGGTACGCAGTACCGAGACGCGCGTGACCTACGAGCAGCACATCCGCTCGATCGATGATCTTCTCCAATTCACCAACGCGACCGGTTTCCAGTTCCTGCACACCGACCGTGTCGCCGCCGATTCGGTGCTGGCCGGCTGGCTCAATATCAGTGTCGGCACCGAATGCATCCATTTTCACGGTATCCGCTACCATCGTCGCACGCAGTTGCCGTACTGCCTGGGCGAGGTGTATCGGCGCGCGAGCTGGCAAGGCCTGCCGCAGGGTTTTTCGCGCATGGAAGACGCCATGCGCCACCTCATCGAGGAAAAATTTCAGGAGCGCATCGGCAAGGTCGAACAATCGCTGTCCGCGGTTTCGATCACCGAAGATCAGGCCCACGAATTGAAGGTGCGTGCCGACATACCCGGATTCCGCAGTGTGCGCCGCTATTTCGACCTCAAGGGCCGCCTGGTGCTGGTGGCCGTGACCTTGCACCCCGGCCACCTGTTCAGTTATTTCAGCAAGTACGAGCGCATCGATCCGTCGGTGCGGATCTGAGCGCGCGGCAAAATCCGCGACAGGACTCCTCATGAGCGAACGCGAATCCATGGAATACGACGTCGTCACCGTCGGTGCTGGCCCGGCGGGACTGGCGTTCGCAATCCGGCTCAAGCAACTCAAGCCCGACATCCGCGTCTGTGTGATCGAGAAGGCTTCAACCGTTGGCGCGCAAATTCTTTCCGGCGCAGTGATCGAACCGCAGCCGCTCAACGAGCTGCTGCCGGAATGGAGCAAGAATCCGCCACCGATCTGCGTGCCGGCGGCGCACGACGAATTCTGGTGGCTGCGCGACGCGACGCGAGCCTTGAAACT
>JAICYA010000309.1 GCA_025934455.1 Rudaea sp. | reverse complement strand
CGAGCTTGGCCAGCCACGATGCCTGCGTGAGTCCGTGGATGAGAAAATTGAGAATGAAATCGAGCATCACGACTACCTGCAAATGAACTTGTCACTATACGTGAGCATATACCGGCGGGCCAGTGCCGCCGAGTATCGTTAAGTTTCCGTCAGCGTGCTCGCGGGAGCGCGTTCCAGCCTCTAAACTGCGCCCATGAGCGAGGAATCGGCGGACATCGCCCGGCAACTGGTCGAGCTGCGCATCGAGCACCGTGACCTGGATGCGGCCATTGCCCGTCTGGCGGACGATGCTCACTGCGACGAATTGCAGCTCAAACGCCTGAAGAAGCGCAAATTGATGCTCAAGGACGCGATCGCGCGGCTGGAGAGCAAGCTGATTCCTGATCTGGACGCCTAATCCGACTCCGGCTTTTCCGGAGGAACCGCCAGCGCGTTACGCCGCTCGGGTGTGAGCTTGAGGATGCCGTGGCGGATTTCGCGCGACAGGATCACCTTCGCGTCGCGCACGATGTCTTCCAGTGCGGCGTCGAATTCCAGGCGTCCGTTCGCATCCGGCCAGATCACGCGGCGTTCGCGCAATTTCTGGATGAAGCCGCGGAACAGGGATTTGTCGAAGAACTCCGGCGCGTTCAACTCATGCAGCAGCGAAAGGCGCTGCGCGGTGAGCGTGCACAGGTTTTCCAGTTCCGCTCCGGTCAGCGTGTTCGGGCCGTTGCGCACCAGCGCCGCGATCGCGATGTAGTAGCGCTCGAAGGCCTGCAGCATGCTGTGCGCGATGGTGCGCAACTGGAAGGCACTGTCGCTCTGGCCCGGTTCGCGCGCAAGGATGCGGCCCTCGTCCACGTGCGCGAGCAGGCCGCGGCCGACGAAGTATTCGATGATCGCGTCCATGCGCTGGGCGAAACCCTCTTCGTCCCAGGGCAGGAACAACTCGGCCTGGATAAACGGGTAGATCATGCGGCCCAGGCGCAGGATCGTCTCGCGCGCAACGCGCCGGTTGTTCAGGAAACAGCACGCCACCCAGGCCGCCGCCGCGATCAGGTGCAGCACGTTGTTGCGGAAATACGAAAGCAGCACCGCGTTGGGGCCCTCACACGTCAGCACGTCGCCGAGCGGATGCTTGATGCGGCCGATCCAGCCCATGCGCTCGCCGTAGGCGACGATGTCGGCGGGTGCGAGCGGCGTCACGGTGACGCGATCCGAATACGGCATCGCGGTGAGCAGGCCCTTTACCAATTCGAGCTGGTCGAGCAGGTCCGCCTCGGCCATCGCATGCTTGGGCGTGGACAGGATCGCGAGCGCGAGCAGATTGACCGGATTGACGTCGGCGGCGCGGTTGATGTTGACCAGGATCCTTTCGCCGACCTGGTCGAGCAGGCCGTTCAGCCAGTCGGGCTTCGCGTCCACATCGCCGCTGAAGCCGCGCCAGTCGGGGCTCGCCGCGTCGAGCAGCGGCGTCAGTTCGATGGGTTCGCCGAAATTGAGCGCGACATGGCCGTAATGCTGGCGCAGTACGCCGCGCACACCGCGGATCAGCGCCCACCAGGATTCCTTTTCCTTGGGCTTGCCCGACAGTTCGCCGATGTAGGACTTGCCCTCCATCAGCTTTTCGTAGCCGATATACACCGGCTGGAACAGCACCGGCCGGCGCGGCGCGCGCAGGAACGCGCGCACGGTCATCGACAGCAGGCCAAAGCGCGGCGCCAGCGTGCGCCCGCTGCGCGAGCGTGTGCCCTCGATGAAGTATTCCATCGGCGCGCCCTGATCGATGAGCTGGGCCATGTATTCCTTGAACACGACCGCATACAGCGCGTTGCCCTTGAAGCTGCGGCGCATGAAGAACGCGCCGCCACGGCGCAGCAGCGGACCGAGCACGGGCAGGTTCAGGTTCACGCCGGCGGCGATGTGCGGCACGACCAGGCCCGACTGGTAGAGCTGATACGACAGCAGCAGGTAATCGGCGTGACTGCGGTGGCAGGGCACGTACACGACTTCATGGCCGGCCGCGGCGGCGCGCGCCTTGTCGAAATGATGCACGGCGATGCCGTCGTAGAGCTTGTTCCAGAAACTCGTCAGCAGGAACGAAACCGAACGCACCACCGTATGCGAGTAGTCGGCGGCGATTTCCCAGGCCGCGTCGCGCGCGCGCTGGCGCGCCTGGTCGATGGATACGCCGTCCTTGTTCGCGGCCGCTTCGATCGCCGCACGCACCGGCTCGGTGTTGAGCAGGGCATCGACGACCATGCGCCGGTGCGACAGGTCCGGGCCGATGACCTGCGCGCGCACGCGCCGGAAATGCGCGCGCAGCACGCGCGAAATCTTGCGCAGCGTGCGCTCGACGGGAACCTCGCGCTCGGCATCCAGCGTTTCGCGCACCTGCACGGGCGGCGCGAACTGGACGATCGTGGTGCGCCCGTTGAGCAGCAGCGCGAGGAGGCGGCGGAAACGGCCGACCACGACCCAGTTTTCGGAAAACAGCACGCGGAACCAGCCGCTCTGGCGATCCGGCGCGCGGCCGACGAAGATCGATACCGGCACGAGTTGCACATCCAGGTCAGCATGCGTGCGCAGGATTTCGAGCAGTTGCGCCAGCGTCTGCGAATGCGTGCGCGGCCGGCGGCGGAATAACCAGCCTTCGCGCCGGGCCAGCGCGAACATCGAGCGCGGGCGGCGCAACGGCCCGAGCTGCAAGGGCTGCAGCGGCTCGGGCAGGCCGGCTTCGCGGCAGGCTTGCTCCAGAATCAGCGTGTCGGAAAGTCCGTAACGTTCGGTGACGTAGATGACGGGCTTGCCGGCGTCGACCAGGGCGCGCATGTCTTCGGGTTCGCGCCGGATCGAAAGCCATGGCTCGACCACGCGACCCAGCGCGCGCAGCCACCAGGCGGCGCGCGGCGTCTCGACGGCGGACGTGGTCGGCGCGGGAGCATTCATCCCGCCATTGTACGGGACGGTGTCGTTCAGAAAACATAAGGCCCGCTCGTGGCGGGCCTCATGGTGCAAGCGGAATTACGCGTCGGCTTTTACTTGCCGGCTTCGGCCGATGCGGGTTCTGCGGGTGCTGACGCTTTCCCCGCCGTGGCGATTTCCGCCTGATGCTTTTGCCACTGTTCGATGGCGTGCT
>JAICYA010000147.1 GCA_025934455.1 Rudaea sp. | reverse complement strand
CGAACAGCGGCGCGTTCGCGGCGCTGTTGACGACGAAGCTGCCGCCGGCCGGCTGGGTGACGGTGACATTCTGGGCCAAGGCCGGAGCGGCGGACAACGCGGTCGTAATCGCCAGGCTCATCGCGGTTGGGTTGGAGCGCAGGGTCATGGCGCGGTTTCCTCGTTTCGGCGTGTTGCGGTGATCGTGGCGAGCAGCAGCGCGAGCAGGAGCAAGCCGATCCATGACAGCGCCGGCGTGGGCGCGGTATTGCCGGCGATGGCGGCGCCGAACCAGCCGGTCGCGTTGCCGGTGCCACCGTCGTTGGTCAGGTTGGGTGCCAGGTGCTGGCCGGTCGCATGCACGTCGGAGACGCCGACGTACTGGATGTTCTGGCTGCCGCCGGGAAGCAGGTCGATGTTCGCCACCTGGCCGGCCGTCGCGCTGCGGAACTGGATGCCCTGCGTGGCGCTACCCTGGATCGTCAGCAGGCCAGAGACGGATTGGGTGGTGCCGACGGCGAAGATGTAATTCTTGCCGGTTGCGCTGACGAAGCTCGCGTTGGCGAACGTGGAATTGCCGCTGACGTTCGATTGCGCGATGCCGCCATCGATGAAATTCACGCTGCCGGTCCCGGCCGTGAACGTGCCGGCATTCGACCAGTCGCCGAACAGGGTCAGCACGCCGCTGCCACCGTCGAGCGCGCCGCCGGCAAGGATCGACACGCTGTCGATATTGGTCGCGCTGCCGCTGCCGAGCGCGAAGCTGCCGCCGACTTGCAGGCTGGTGTTGCCGAGGTCGAGGCTGCCGCCGCCGAGCGCGAATGCGGCACCGGCCGGGACATCGACATTCGCGAGGGCCGGTGTTGCGGAAAGAGCGAACAGGAACAAGCCTGCCCGAATGGACGGTGAACGCATCGCTTCTCCCCTGCTCGATCGTGGAGCGATGCTACTCGCGCGGACCGATCCTGTAAACCCGGTGCCGCGACGCGGTTAGTTGACCGACATGCCCGCCTTCGCACCGGCGTCTGCGTCGAGCAGGTGCAGGTCGGCGCCGCCTGTGCCGGCGGAGAGGATCATGCCTTCGGATACGCCGAAACGCATCTTGCGCGGGGCGAGGTTGGCGATGAACACGACCTTGCGCCCGACGAGTTTCTCCGGTTCCGGATAAGCGGCCTTGATGCCGGAAAAAATCTGGCGCTGACCGAGTTCGCCGGCGTCGAGGAGAAAGCGCAGCAACTTGTCGGAGCCGTCCACGAAGCCGCATTCGAGTACGGCGCCGATGCGCAGATCCATTTTGGCGAAATCATCAATGGAAATGGTCTCGGTGTTTGGAACTTGAAACGCGCTGCCTCCTTCGCCCCCTCTCCCGCTGGCGGGAGAGGGCTGGGGTGAGGGTGGTACAGATGCCGGTTGCAGGTTTTCTTTTGAGGATTCGATCATGGCTTCGATTTTCTTGGCGTCGATGCGGGTGGCGAGGGCGGAGAATTCGTTGATGGATGCGCCCAGCCGCGGTTGTGCGGCGGCGTCGAAGCGCGCGCTGTCTTTGCCGAGAAAGGCGAACGCGCGCGCGGCGGTGGCCGGCACGATCGGCGCGAGCCAGATCGTGAGCAGGCGAAAGTAATTCAGCGCCAGCGTGCACACGATGTGCAATGCATCGTGTTTGTTCTCGTCCTTGGCCATCGTCCACGGCGCGTTCTCGGCGATATACACGTTCGCCGTGTCGGCGACCTCAATAATGAGACGCATCGCGGCGGCGTAGTCGCGCGCTTCGTACAGCGCGGCACAGGCGGAGAGTTTTTTCGCCGCCGCCGTGTACGCCGCCGTCTCGGCGGGCGGAAGCAATGCAGCGAGCTTGCCATCGAAAAACTTGTGCACGAATCCCGCACAGCGGCTGGCAATGTTCACCCACTTGCCGACGAGATGCGAATTCACGCGATCCTCGAACGCCTTCATGTCGAGGTCGACATCGGCCAGTGTCGGTCCGAGTTGGGTCGCAAAAAAGTAGCGCAGGTAATCGGGGTCGAGGTGATTCAGGTACGTGCGCGCTTCGATGAAGGTGCCGCGCGATTTGGACATCTTCGCGCCGTTGACGGTGAGGAATCCGTGCACGTTCACCGCGCTCGGCGTGCGCAGGCCGGCGCCGTGCAGCATCGCCGGCCAAAATAATGTATGGAAGTAGATGATGTCCTTGCCGATGAAATGGACCATCTGCGTTTTCGAGTCGGCGCGGATGAAGCGTTCCAGATCGTCGGGCTTCAATCCGTTGCGGCCGCTGTCGCACAATTCCTTGAATGCGGCGAGGTAGCCGACCGGCGCGTCGACCCACACGTAGAAGAACTTGCCGGGCTCGTCGGGAATCTCGAAACCGAAATACGGCGCATCGCGCGACACGTCCCAGCTGCGCAGGCCGTCGGCAAACCATTCCTGCAATTTGTTGACGACTTCAGCCTGCAAACCGCCAGCGTCGCGGCGTTGCGCGAGCCAGTTTTTCAGCATCGCCTCGAAGTCGGCGAGCTTGACGAAGAAGTGGGTCGATTCCTTAAGCTCCGGCGTAGCGCCGGAAACCACCGAGTAAGGATTGATCAAATCCGCCGGCGTATACGCCGTGCCGCAAACCTCGCAGCCGTCGCCGTATTGATCCTTGCTGTGGCACTTGGGACATTCGCCTTTGATGTAGCGGTCGGGCAGGAACATCGACTTGACCGGATCGTAGAACTGTTTCACCGGACGCGATTCGGTGTGGCCGGCGGCCTTGAGCGCGTTCCAGATGCGTGCGGTCAGTTCGCGGTTGGCCTGCGTGTGCGTGGACGAGTAATGATCGTAGGCGATGCCGAAATCCGCGAGGTCGGCGGTGTGCCGCTTCCACACGCCCTCGATCAGCACTTCGGGCGTGATGCCTTCCTTCTCGGCGCGCAGCATGATCGCGCTGCCGTGCGCGTCGTCGGCGCAGACGAAATATACGGTGTGCCCGGCCATGCGCATCGCCCGCACCCAGATGTCGGACTGGATGTGTTCGAGCATGTGGCCAAGGTGGATCTGGCCGTTCGCGTAGGGCAGAGCGGAGGTGACGAGGATTTCGCGCTTTGTCATCGCGCGATTATCGCATGGCGCGGCGCCTTGCCAGCCAGTACAGGATCAACCCGGCAATGAAAAACCCGACTGTGCCGCCGATCACCTTGAGGAAGAAATTCATCTTCTCGCTCGTATCCGATGGCGGTACCAGCGCCAGCGCGATCGCGCCGACGGTAGTCAGGAATCCGACTCCGTTGGCAACGATACTGCCGAACGCGCCGCCGGGAACGGCGATCGCCTCTGGTGTCTGCGCGATGCGCCGGCGCAGCTTGATCGCTGCGGCGAACATGTACAGATAGACGAGAAACGTCAGGATCGCGGTGGCGTCGACCAGGATCAGGTAGGCCGTGTGCACGCTGCTGCCCTGCGTCGCGGCGAGGATGAAGACTGCCGCCAGCGCGGCCTGCACGAGCAGCGCGACGTACGGCGTATTCCAGCGCGGATGCACGCGCGCGAAGGCCGGCGGCAGCAGGCGGTCCATGCCGCCGACGAAGAGCAGGCGCGCCGAGCCGATCAGCCAGGCGCCGAGTCCGCCGATACCGGCGAGCGTCATCAGCAGCGCGACCGGTGGGCCAAGCCATGCCATGCCATGCGCGGCGCCGGCTTGCGCGATGGCCTGGTTCACGCCGGCGATGATCGAGATCTTGTCCGGCGGCAGCGCCCACATCAGGGCCAGCGTGTTGAAGATGTAGATACCGGCGATGACGAAGCCGGAGATAAGCAGCGCGCGCGGGATCGTGCGCCGCGGTTCGCGGATTTCGCCGGCAAGCACGGGCGCGAGTTCCAACCCGGCGAAGGCGAAGCAGATCTGCGAGAAGAAGATGATGGTGTCGAGGTTCGAGAACGTCGGCACGAGCGAAGACGCCGGCATGGCCGTAGCCGAGCCGTCGGCGACGAGCGCGACCAGGCCGACGCCGATCAGCACCAGCGATGGCAGCCATTGCGCGAGCCCACCCAGGTTCTGCAGCCAGCGTCCGGTGCCGGTTCCGACGATGTTGAATCCCAGCGCCAGGCCGAGCAGGATCAGGGACGCGCCCGCGGCGAAGGTCTGCGAATGTTCGAGTCCCGCGAACTGGTTGTTGAAGATGTACAGCGCAAATACCGCCGTGCTCAGGCACAGGGTCGGGAAGTACAAAATGTTCGACGCCCAGTACAGCCAGCCGGCGATGAAGCCCTGGCGCTCGCCGAAGGCCTCGCTGATCCACACGTACAGGCCGCCGTCTTTCGGCAGCGCCGACGACAGCGTCATCACGCACAAGCCCTGCGGGATGAAAAACGCCAGCGCGGCGAGCAGCCACAGTGTCAGCGAAGAAGGCCCCGAATGCCCGGCCAGCGCGACCCAGCGCAGGCCGACGATGGCCACGGTGTTGAACAGCACCAGGTCGAGCAGGCCCAGCGATCTCTTGGCGGTCATCCGCTTTTCCCCCAGCGACGAGCGTGCGTGCAGACTAGCACGCGCACCGCTGCCGCCAATCAATAATCGAAGCCGTTCGCGAAGATGTAGTCGCCGTCGTATTCCACCGCGCCTACATCGCAGTTCGGGTTCTGCGGCTGCGGGCGCGCGAAACCGCGCTGGTCCACATTCACCGTCACAGCCACGCAGCTCAGGGCGTTGATCGCCGCGCTGCCTTGATGCGGAACCATGGTTGGTGTCCAGCCGCCGTGATGGCCGAGCGAACTAAGCAGCGGGTCGGCGCCACTGACGAGCGTCGTCGTGATTTGCGTGTTGTCGTAGGACATCACGAGCAGGCCGCTGAACGTGTCCGCGCCCGATGCAGCGTGGCCAGCGATCTCGATGTCGTGTGCGCTGCCGCGGCTGTTGGAGAAGATCGAATCCAGCAGGTTAAAGGTTGAGGCCGAGGATGTGCAGGGAAGGCCGCCGACCATACAGTTGCGGTCGTCGTAGCTGTAGACCGCGCCGCCGTCGGCCGTGCCGCCGCTGGCTGCGACAACGGCGTTGCGCGCCAGCGTGGAGGATTGGATCGTCAAGGCCGCGCTGTAGTTGAAGATCGCGCCGCCGAAACCCGAGCCGCCCGCTGCGCCGGTACCGCCCGCGCTGCCGCTGGCGCTGTTGCCCGTGAACGTGGAATTGACGATGTTCAGCGTGCCGGCATCATTGAAGATGGCGCCGCCCATGCCCGCGCCGCCGCCGCCGGAACTTGCGGAACCGTTGCCACCGCCGAAACCGCCGATTCCCGCCGGGTTGCCACCGCCGCCGCCGCCGAATCCGCCACTGCCGCCAGCACCGCCGCCGCCGCCGAAACCCCCACCGCTGCCCGAACCGCCACCGCCGCCGAAGCCGCCGCCGCGACCCAGCGCGCCGCCATTGGGGCCGCCGCCATTGCCGGACGTGTCGGCATTCGCACCGACCCCACCGCCGCCGGAGGTGCTACTGACGATGATGGAACCGCCGCCTTGCGCCGCGTTGCCGGTGAAGGTGCAGCTATCGATGTCTACGGTGCCCTGATTGAAAATAGCGCCGCCCGCACCAAGCGAGCCGCCGCCGGAGTCGCTGCCGAAGCCTTGGGCGAGACCGTCCTTGAATGTCAGGCCGTGCAGGGTCAGGCGACTGCCGTTTTCGACGTCGAACAACCGGAATGGCACCTTGCTGGTATCGCGCGCGATCGCGATGCCGCGCGTGAGG
>JAICYA010000375.1 GCA_025934455.1 Rudaea sp. | reverse complement strand
CGCTCGACTCGGCGACGTTCGTCGCCAGTACGACACGGCGCGTTCCGGCGCGTGTCGGCACCAGCGCGGCGTGCTGTTCGGCCAGGGACAATTCACCGTGCAATGACACGATCTCGGCAATATCGCTACCGCCCAGCACCCGCCGCGCCTGTTCGATCTCGCGCCGCCCCGGCAGGAATACGAGTACATCGCCATCCGTTTCACGCAATGCGGTTTCGAGGACGCGACGCAGATGGAACGGCCAGTCCTCGTTCGCTTTCGCCGCGGGATACTCGATACGCACCGGAAAACTGCGCCCGGCAGAGCTGATGCGCGGCGCATCGAACCAGCGCGCGATGCGTTCGCCGTCCAGCGTCGCCGACATGATGGCGAGGCGCAGGTCCGATCGCAGTTGCGCCTGCACGTCGAGCGCGAGCGCGGCGCCGAGGTCGCCGTGCAGGTGGCGTTCGTGGAATTCGTCGAACAAGACGGCGCCGACGCCGGACAATTCCGGATCGGACTGGATCAGGCGCGTGAGGATCCCTTCGGTCACGACTTCCACGCGCGTGCGCGCCGAAACCTTCGCCTCGAAGCGGATGCGATAGCCGACGGTTTCGCCGACCGCTTCGCCCAATTGCTCGGCCATGAATTCCGCCGCCGCGCGCGTGGCGATGCGGCGCGGTTCCAGGACCAGGATTTTCTTGCCGGCCAGCCATCCCGCGTCGAGCAGGGCCAGCGGCACCTGGGTGGTCTTGCCGGCGCCGGGCGGTGCTTCCAGCACCAGGCGCGGATGCCGCGCGAGGCTCGCCAGTACGTCCGGCAACACCGCATGGATGGGAAATAGTGTACTTTTTGTCATCGTATAAACGACGATCCCGCCACGCGGGCGGGATCGAAGAATTGCGTGCGACTACAGTTTACTGGCAAGTCAGGCCATTCATCTGCGTCAGGCGCGTCCAGGTCTTCGTATTGCTGCCCGTCGGAACACCCTGTGGCAAGCCGGAAGCGGACTGGTAGCTGAATTGCATCGTGTCGCAATCCAGGAAGCGCACGTTGAAGGTGCCCCACTGCTTCTGCGTGGCGGAGGCACCGAAATTGCCGGCGAATCCCCCACCGTAGGAATAACCCAGCGTCACCACCGCCGAGGTATCGCCGGCGTTGAACACGCCGCTACCGAACAACCAGTAGGGCGTGCCGCTGGAATCGAATGTGTACCAGGCAATCGTTATAAAGCGCGGAAACGTGCTGCCGCTGGCCTGCAACTCACCGACTTCGACCTGGATGCCCTCGCCGCTGTGGTTCGGGTCGTACCAGTTGCCGGTCATGTAGCCGCTGATCGGCAGCGGTTGTGATGCGGCGGGGTATGACGTCGGATCGTAGGCGGGCAATGGAAAATCGAAGAGCTGGTGGCCAGTGGTGGCCAGGTTGTCCACGCTGACTGTGACTGGGTTGTTGTAATTGAACTGTATGGGGCCGCCGTAAAAATTCTCGAGCACGAACACGTCGCTGTTGATCAGCGGATTGAGCGCATAGTTGGTGGTGAGGAACGTATTCGGATCGTCGGCGACACGGATGACGAAATCGTTGACGCCGTTCTGACTCGCGTAGATGCCCGGCAGGGTTGGATAGCGAGTGCTGTTGCCTTCCATGCTCGAGGGGCGGTCGATTTCGACCAGCGTTGCTGACTTGCCACTGGTGCAGGCCACGCGGAACACGTAGACATCGACGTTCTCGGTATAGGTCCTCTCACCCGCATCGCTGGTCAACGGATCGCCGAGCAGGGTCATTTGCTGGTGAGAATATGGACCGTTCTGCCACATGCCGAATGGCATCGGCGAACTCAGACAGCTGGGCGGATAGGCTCGATCCGGATTCGCGTACAATTCGGCCGGTTTCACATTGCCGGGCTTGGCACCGGCGACACCGGTTTTCTGCGCAGCGGTCTTGGCTTGGCTGGTTTGCGCCTGCATCTGCATGCGCACCTGCTGTGCACGCGCCAGATCCACTTGCGATGCAGCTGCGGTGACGGTGGCGGATGCGGCGGCCTGCGCGATCGTCGCGGCAGCCATTGCCAGCGTGGCCAGGACGCCGGAAAAAGTTGTCGTGTACTTCATTGGAAGCTCCCATTCGAATCCCCGTTCGCGCAGCCTGTAGCGGCACCGGTTAACCGGCCGTGAACGCAGCCGGCATCGTGTTGGCATAATGCCAGACTTTCCCGATAACGCGCGGACATGCAACTCGTCGACATCGGCGCCAACCTGACCCACGAATCCTTCCGCCACGATTTCGCGGACGTGCTTGCGCGCGCGCATGCGGCGGGCGTGATCCAGCTCGTTGTGACAGGCGCGTCCCTGCAAGGCTCGCGCGATGCGCTGGACCTGGCGCGCGCGCATCCCGGGGTGCTGTTCGCGACGGCGGGCGTGCATCCGCACCATGCCAGCGACTTCAATGCGGAAACCGAGACCGGCTTGCGCACGTT
>JAICYA010000104.1 GCA_025934455.1 Rudaea sp. | reverse complement strand
TTCTCGATCGCGGGAATGTATTGGTTCGGGATCACGCCGCCTTTGCTGTCGTCGCGGAATTCGAATCCCTCGCCGCGCGGCAGTGGCTCCACGCGCAGGAACACCTCGCCGAACTGACCGGCGCCGCCGGTTTGTTTCTTGTGACGATGATGACCTTCAGCCTTGCCGCCGATGGTTTCGCGATAGGCAATCCGGGGCGGGCGCGTGGTCACTTCCACGCCGTAGCGCTCCTTCATGCGCTCGAGCGTGAGTTTCAGGTGCAGGTCGGAAAGCCCGCGTACCACGCTCTCATTCAACTCCTTGTTGTGCTCCACGCGCAGGCAGGGATCTTCTTCGCTCAATTTATGCAGCGCGGTGGCAAGTTTCTGCTCCTGGCCCTTGTGCGCGGGTTCCACCGCCAGGCCGAACATCGGCTGCGGGAAATCCAGCGGTTGCAAATGGATCTGGTCCTCGTCGTGCGAATCGTGCAGCACCGCGTCGAAATGGATGTCCTCCACTTTTGCGACACCGGCGATGTCGCCCGGCACGGCATGATCAATCTCGAGGTGATCCTTGCCGTGCAGCTTGAAAAGATGTCCGACCTTGAATGGCTTCTTGCCGTCGTCAATGAACAACTGCGTGTCGCGCTTCACGGTGCCCTGCCAGACGCGGAACACGGCGAGCTTGCCGACGAAGGGGTCGTTGATGATCTTGAACACGTCGGCGATCACATGCGCATCCGGATCGGGTTGCGCAGTGATCGGCTCGGCTTTTTCGCGAGTGCCTTTGACGAAGGGCGGCGGATTGCCTTCGGCCGGATTGGGCAGCAATCGCTGCGCGAGCCCGAGGAATTCCTTCACGCCCACGCAGGTGCGCGCCGAGGTGAAACAGATCGGAACGAGATGACCTTCGCGCAGGCACTGCTCGAAGGCGTCGTGCAGGTCCTGCGGCGACAGCGCCGCTTCGCCGTCTTCGAGATAACGTCCCATCACGCGCTCGTTGACCTCGACCACCTGGTCGATGATGCGCTGGTGCGCATCCGCCACGGGGCCGAGATCGCTCTCGCCTTGCGGCTCGAAGAAACAATCCACGACCTTTATGCCGTTGCCGGCAGGCAGGTTCACCGGCAGGCATTCGTGGCCGAACTCTTCGCGCAACTCGGCAAGGAGCGTGGCGAGATCCACGCTTTCGGCATCCATCTTGTTCACCACCAACACGCGCGCGAGATTGCGCTGCTTGGCGTAATGCATCAGCCGGCGCGTGCCGTGCTCGATGCCGTTGCTCGCATTCACCACCACCGCGACGGTTTCCACCGCGCTGAGCGCTGCGAGCGTCTGTCCGCGGAAGTCGGCGTAGCCGGCGCTGTCGATGAGGTTGATATGGCAATCGCCCAGATCGATGGACGCAACCGCGGTGTGGATAGAATGCTTGCGTTCCTTCTCCTGGTCCTCGAAGTCGGAAACCGTGCTGCCGCGTTCGATGCTGCCTGCCGCCTGGATCGTGCCGCCGGCATGCAGCAGGGCTTCGAACAGGGTGGTTTTGCCGGCGCCTGCGTGACCCGCGAGAGCCACGTTGCGGATGTTTTCGGTGGTCCAGGCCATACATCCCTCCGTAGATGAGCAGCAGTCCGGCGACCTTGCGCCTGCAAGCCCGTGCGGTCAAGGGCCGTGCGGAACTCGCCCGCGCCAATGCGGTCTTAACGCCGCCCGCCTAAACTGCCGCCGCGGCTGACTTGCACTCCGACGACGCTCTTCCGCCCCTCGAGTCGGGGGACAGCTACGTGGCCGTGGTGATCGAAGTCCGCTGCAGGTAGAGACTGATCAAATACTTTCCCGAGCCTCATGCCCGCGCTTCCCGAACGCGACATTCCGGCGGCACCCCACGTCTGGACGCCCGAACCCGGGCGCGATCCGGATGCGCCGTTCGACCGTTTCGGGCATGCGCTGCTGCGCGAGATCCGCGGTCGCCGTCCGCCGCGCGACCGGCTGCGGCTGGGCTTGGCACTGCTGTTCGCAATCCTGTTTCAAATTGCGCTGGTCGTGCTGTTGCGGCAGGAGATGCGCCCGCACTTCGTGGTGCCGTCGCCCGACGAACGCGAAAACGCGATCCAGGTGACCTTCTTCGAGCCTCCGCAAACTTCCGTTTCGCCGGCAGTGCCGCAGATCGAGCCGCCACCACCACTCGCGCGACCGCGCCCGCTGACGCATATCGAGCCGCATCGTGCGCACGCCATGACTGCAACCATCGGGCCGCCGCCAGCCGCGCTGCATGTGTATGGCCGCAACGGCCAGGTGCTATTGCCGCCGCCATCGAGCGTCACGCCTGATTACAAAACGGTGCAGCCGCAGGAACCGTCGTTGATGAACCACTCCACGCCGCTGCCGTATCAATCCACGCGCTTCAACAAGGACTGGGCGCCGGACAAGGAGAGCCTGGGCCACAAGGCGTTTCGCCGGGCGGTCGACGCGACCACGGCGGAGAAAACGATCCGCCTGCCGGGTGGGCTCAAGATCAAGTGCGCAATTTCGCCACTGCTGATCGCGGCCGGTTGCGGCCCGCTGCCGCCACCACCGCCGCCGAAGAACGACAACGATATCCGCCTGTCGCTGCCGCCGCCGGTATCGCTGACGGGCAAGAAGGTGTCGGTGCCTGCGGCGCCTTCGACCGCGGGCTTTCCGGCCAAGGCGAGCACCGCGCCGAAGCCGGGGGATGCCGACCACCGTTAAGCGCGTCAGCAACCGGCTCGCAAGTGTTCTCCTCATCCGGCGCTGCGCGCCATCTTCTCCCGCAAACGGGAGAAGGGAACAGTGTGGCGCCAAATTACAACAACCGCATCAGCTCCGGCATGATCGGCAATTGCCGCACGCGTACCGTGGTCGCCGCGAAGATCGCATTGGCCAATGCCGGCGCGGCACCCGGCAACCCCATTTCGTAGGCGCCGGTCGGCATTTCCTGCGACGGCACCAGGATCACCTCCACGTCGTGCGGCAGCTGCGCCATCGCCGCGAGCGGGTAATCCTTGAAACCCTTCTGCACGACACGACCGTCCTTCATCGTGATCGCGAGACCGAGCGCAGTGGAAAGCCCGTCCAGCGTCGCGCCGACCAATGACGCGCGCGCGCCCAGCGGATTCACCACGCGGCCCAGGTCGGCTGCCACCACGCAGCGGTGCATCATCAGCTTCGAACCTTCCATCGAGACTTCCAGTGCGTGCGCGACGTAGCCGCCGTACGTGAAGTGGAAGGCGAGGCCCAGCCCGTGACCGTCGTTGCGCTTCTTCGACCAGCCGATCGCATCGGCGGCGAGTTTCAACACGTCGGCGAGGCGACCCGTATCCAGCACCGGGCCGCCGTGGCCGCGATAAGGAAGTTGCCGCGGTTCGCCCAGCAAATCCAGCCGCAGCTGCAAGCCGTCCTTTTTTGTCGTGTGCGCGATCTCGTCCAGGAATACCTGCACCGCGAATGCATTGACGCCGTGCGAACCCGCTCGCCAGTTGCCGCGCGGCAGCACGGAATCCAACGCGTACCAATCCAGTTGCAGATTCGCGATCAGCCCAGCCGGCGGATCGTCCGGGTGCACTTCCGATAACCACAGGCGATTTTTCGATTCGCCGCGCCTCGCAAGCCGCGAGGTGCTCGCTACCCGTTGGCGCCACGCGGTGATCTTGTTCTTGCGATCGAGCGCGGCTTCCAGATCAATGACCGCGAAGGGACGATACGGATCGTGTGCGAACGCGTCGGCCTGCGTCCACAGCAATTTGATCGGCTTCTTGGCCGCTTTCGCCAGCAGCACCGCTTCGGCAATGTGGTCGTTGTCCAGCCGCCGCCCGAAGCCGCCTCCGGAACGCGGAAGCGAGATTTCGATTTGTGCCGGTTGCAAACCCGTCAAGCGCTGCACCACTTCCAGCGCGCCGCGCGGGCTCTGCACGGGGGCGATGATTTCCGCGCGATCCGCGCTCAGGCGCGCCAGGCAATTCGGCGGCTCCAGTTCCGCGTGGGCGACGGTCGCGATCTGATAGCGCGCGGCCACTGCTCGATGGGCGAGCTTGCGCGCGTGCTCGTAATCGCCATCGTCGCGCACCGGCGTGGTCGGCGCGCCATCGAACAGCGTGTCGGCTTGTGCTGCGAGCGCTTCGTCGCCTGGCGCGACTTGCTGACCGCGCTGCCATTCGATGTGCAGCAGATCGCGTGCGCGCAGAGCCGTCCAGGTGTCGTCTGCCAGCACCGCCACGCCTGCGACGAGTGGGCGCGTGCCGAGCGGCAGCGCGGGATCGGGCTTCGGGATCGTCAGGATTTTTTCGACGCCCTTCAGCGCGCGCGCATCCGCATCGTCGAGTTTGCGCAGCGAACCGTCGGGATACGGACAGCGTGCAATCACGGCCGTCAGCGCGCCGCCGAACCATTGGTCAATGGCGTAAGGCTCGCGGCCGGTGACGATGTCGCGCGCATCCGCATCGCCTGCATCCTGGCCAACCAGCCGGAATGCATCCGCGGATTTCAAGGATGGTTGCTCGGCAGGCGGCGGCAGAGCCGCCGCAGCCGTTGCGAGCTCGCCATAGCCGAAGGTGCGTCCATCCGGCGCAATCACTTTGCTCAAATTCGTGCGCAAACTGCGCACATCCAAATTCCACTGCTGCGCCGCGGCCTGCAGCAACATCATGCGCGCGGTGGCGCCGACTGCGCGCAGATCGCTCCATGCCGCCGGGACACTGGTGCTGCCGCGCGCTTCCTGATGGCCAAGGATCCAGCGCGGCGCGCCGCTTCCGTCGTTCTCGACGCCGAGTGCCATCGGCAGCACGCGCACACCCGGCCAGTCGGCGTCCATCTCCTCGGCGATGATGCGCGCTTCGGCGGTGCGGATGCCCTGGCCGACTTCCGGATCGCGCGCACCGATCACGATGTTGCCGTCCGGCTCGATGCGAACATAAGGGTTCAGTTGCAGCACGACATCGCCGAGCAGCGCCTCCGGCGTGTCCGCCAGCGCGGCAACCGGCACGCCGACGATCAATGCGCCGGATGCGGCGCCCAGCACTTTCAGGAAACGCCGACGGCCGGCGTTGGCTGCACGGCTCACTTGCGGCTGTCCTTCATCGCCGCGGCCGCGCGCTGGATCGCGCGACGCACGCGCGGATAGCTGCCGCAGCGGCAGAGATTCTTGATGCCATCGATGTCGGCGTCATTGGGATTGGGCTTGCGCGCGAGCAGATCGGCCGCGGCCATCAGCATGCCCGGCTGGCAATAGCCACAGAGGATCGCATCTTCATCCACCCACGCCTGCTGCAGCGGATGCAGGCTGCCGTCGGCTTGCGCCAGCCCTTCCACGGTCGTGATCCGCTTGCCGGCGAGCTCGTGCATGGGCAACTCGCAGGCGCGCGCAAGTTTGTCGTCCACCCGCACGCTGCACGCGCCGCAACTGACATCGTCGCAGCCGTACTTGCAGCCGGTGAGGCGCAGCACGTCGCGCAGATACCACAGCAGCGGCATCGCGGGATCGCCGGTATGGCGATAGGCTTCGTTGTTGACGAGGACATCGATGCCGGAGCGGATCGGCTCCGGTGTGATGCCGGGTTCGGTGAGCGGAAGGCGGGCCATCGGGCGATTGTATTCGCTGCCATTGACGTCGCGCTATTTGTCGCGCACAGGCGCGCTACTTCGACAACCGCTTCTGTAGGAGCGCGCCTGCGCGCGATCAGGTTTCGCGCCGTCCCAACCAATACCGCCAAACGAAATAAATCGGCAGCCCGCCAATCGTGATCAGCGCGCCCATGCCCGCATCCCAGGGACTTTTCCAGATCGTCGCCGCGAGCACCCACGCCACCGCGATCAGGAACACTGCCGGCAGCAGTGGAAACAGCGGCACGCGAAACGCAACGCTTTCCTCCCGTCGCGCGCTGCGATACCAGAACAGCGTCGCCACCACTGCCGCGTAGCCGAGCCAGTCGCCGGTGGTCGAATAATTCAGCAGCTGGTCGAAAGTTCCGGTCAGCGCCAGCACGATCGCCCAGCCGGCGATCATCAGCAGCGCGATGTTGGGCGTGCGCCAGCGCGGGTGCAGTTTGCCGGCTACGCGGAAGAACACGCCATCCGCGCCCATCGCCTGGAACACGCGCGCCGCGCCGATCAGCGAAATATTGCAGAAGCCGAGCGTGGAAATCGCGATGCCCACCGCGATCGCACGGGCGCCGGCTTCGCCGAAGGCGTGCCGCATCAGGTCGGCCGCCGGCGCCTTGCTCAGCGCCAATCCGGCGTGACCGAGCACGACCAGATACGCCACATTCGCCAGCAGATAGCACGTCGCCACCAGCAACATGCCGAAGATCAGCGCGCGCGGGATATTGCGTTGCGGTTCGCGGATCTCGCCGGCAATGTTGTTGGCATACGCCCAGCCGCCGTAGGAGAACAGTACCGGCAGCAGCACGCCACCGAGTGCGATCGGATTCAATGCAGGCGTTGGCGCGGTCGTTGCGGGCGCGCCGCGCACCAGGCCGATCACGATCAACGCGGCGAGCGCGGCGATCTTCAATATCGTGAGCAGGTTCTGCACGAACGAGCCCGCGCGGATGCCGAACCAGTTGATGCCGGCCAGGAACACGATTGCGCCGACCGCGTAAGGCGCCGGATTTCCCAGTGTGTAACCGCATGCGGCTGCGGCATAGTTGACGAACACCGTGGCGACCGCGGCCAGGCTGCCGGAATAATTCACCGCCAGCATGTTCCAGCCATACAGGAACGCGACGATCAGCCCGAACGCTTCGCGCAGATTGACGTATCCACCGCCGGCCAAGGGCCTGCGCGCGCCGAGTTCGCCATAGCAAAGCGCGCCGATCAACGCGAGCCCGCCACCGATTCCCCAGGCGATCAGTTGCTCGGCGCTGGAGCCGGTCTGCCGCGCGATCGCCGCGGGCGTCAAGAAGATGCCGGAACCGATGACGCC
>JAICYA010000474.1 GCA_025934455.1 Rudaea sp. | reverse complement strand
TGATGCGCGAAGTGTTCCAGACCGTGCCGACGCGGCTGAAGGAATCGGCGTATGCGCTGGGCGCGACGACCTGGGAAGTGGTGTGGGACATCGTGCTGCCCTACACGCGCTCGGCGGTGATCGGCGGCATCTTCCTCGGCCTCGGCCGCGCGCTCGGCGAAACCATGGCGGTCACCTTCGTGCTCGGCAATTCCTACGACATCACTGGTTCGCTGCTGATGCCGGGCACCACCATTTCCTCGGCCATCGCCAACGAATTCAACGAAGCCGTGGGCACGCATCGTTCGGCGCTGATCGCGCTGGGCTTCCTGCTGTTCGTGGTGACCTTCGTGGTGCTGCTGATCGCGCGCCTGATGTTGCGCCGGTTGTCGCAACGGGAGGGCCGCTGATGATCGCCCTGTACACCCGCCGCCGCATCGTCAACGCGGTCGCGCTTACCTTCAGTGGCTGCGCCACGGCGCTGGGCCTGGTATTCCTTGCATGGATTTTGTGGGTCACACTGAAGAACGGCATTGGCGCGATTGACCTTGATCTGTTCACCAAGATCACGGCCTACGCCGACCAGGGCGGCCTTGCCAATGCCATCACGGGCAGCCTGATCATGGACATGATCGCGCTTTCGATCGCGGCGCCCATTGGGGTACTCGCTGGCACCTTCCTCGCCGAATATGCGAACCGCAGCAAGCTCGGCGCCACGATTCGTTTCTTGAACGACATCCTGCTGTCGGCGCCGTCGATCGTGCTCGGCCTGTTCGTGTATGTGATCGTGGTGCTGCCGATGTCGAACGCGACCCACGGCGCGGTGTCGTTCTCGGGCCTCGCCGGCGCCATCGCGCTGGCGCTGATCGGCCTGCCGGTGATCGTGCGCACCACCGACGAGATGCTGCAACTGGTGCCCGGCACGTTGCGCGAGGCCGCGCTGTCACTCGGCGTTCCGCAATGGAAACTCACGCTGCAGGTGCTGATGCGCGCGGCGACTTCCGGCATCATCACCGGCGTGCTGTTGGCGCTGGCGCGCCTGGCCGGCGAGACCGCGCCGCTCTTGTTCACCGCGTTCGGCAACAACTTCATGGTCGCCAATCCGCTGGACAAGATGGCCAGCGTGCCGGCGGCGATCTACCAGTACACCAACGACCCCAACCCCGCGCTGCACGCCATTGCCTGGGCCGGCGCGCTGCTGATCACGCTGTTCGTGCTGGGTTTGAGCCTGGTGACGCGGATGGTGTTTTCACGCAGGAAGATTGCGCATGACTGAGCCAGACCATCGCCACGCCTCAGCTGCGTGTCGCCCCTCTCCCTTCGGGAGAGGGTGCCCCGAAGCGGCGAGTGAGGGTGCGCTTACGCGAGATGGCAGCGGTCCATCCCGGCGCCACTCCGTCAACGAGTCCGACCCCTCATCCGGCGCTGCGTCGCGCGGCGCTGTGGGGCGAAGTGAAGGACAAGCTGAAGCGCAGCGCGCTCGGCCTGTCGGGTGGCCAGCAGCAGCGGTTGTGCATCGCGCGCAGCATCGCGTTGAAACCGGAGGTGCTGCTGCTCGACGAGCCCACGTCGGCACTCGATCCGATCGCCACCGGACGCATCGAGCAATTGATCGAAGAGCTCAAGCGCGACTACACGATCGTGATCGTCACCCACAACATGCAGC
>JAICYA010000141.1 GCA_025934455.1 Rudaea sp. | reverse complement strand
TCCGGATTTCGTCATGCTGGTGTCGGCGCGGCCCGAGGAAGAAGCCGAAGCGCAGCCGCTGCATACCTACTACCGTTCCAGTCTGCCGGCGGAAGCGCCGGACCCGCTGAAACAGCCGGTACTCAAGCGATTGCTCGACGGGGAGTCGGTGTTCCATGGCGAAAAAGCATGGCAACACTCGGAACAAGGTCCATTCCTGCAATTTTTCCAATTCGAGGCCTTCATCGGCTTGCCCTTGCGCGACGAGCGCCGCAGTACGCTGGGCGCCCTGATGATCGCGCGCCGCGATGCGCTGTCCGCCGACGCACTGCTGATCGATACCCTGCGCACGATCGCCGCACGTCTCGCGCTGGAACTCGAACTGCGTCGCGCGCGTGAACAAGGCCGTGCCAAAGGCCTGCAGGATGCACTGACCGGACTGCCGAACCGGCTGCTGTTCAACGATCGCCTGGAAACCACGATCAAGGAAGCGCACCGCACCAGCGAGATGTTCGCCGTGCTGTTCGTCGACCTCGACCGCTTCAAGAACATCAATGATTCTCTCGGCCACGGCGTCGGCGACGAGGTTTTGATTGCGGTGGCCAAGCGCCTGCGTGCGAGCGTGCGCGCGTCCGACACGGTGGCGCGCTACGCCGGCGACGAATTCATCATCATCCTGCGCCACATCGTGCAGCGCGACGACGTGATGCGCATCGCCGAGAAGATCGTGCGCGTGATGGAAGCGCCGCTGACCCTGGCCGACGGCAGCGAATTGCACATCACGGCGAGTATCGGCGTGAGCTTCTATCCGGACGATGCGACCAATGCCGAGCGCCTGCTCAAGCACGCCGACGTGGCCATGTACAGCGCCAAGGGCATGGGCCGCAACAATTTCCAGACCTACGTCGCCGTGCCGGAAGAATCGCACCAGCAGCGCCTGGCCCTGGAGTCGAAATTGCGCGTCGCCGAGAAAAATGGCGAATTGCGCGTCTACTACCAGCCGCAGGTCAACACGGAAAGCGAAGACATCGCGGGCATGGAGGCGCTGATCCGCTGGGAGCATCCGGAACTGGGCATGATCAGCCCTGGTTTCTTCATCCCGCTGGCCGAGGAAAACGGCCTGATCGTTCCGATCGGCGAGTGGGTCATGCGCACCGCCTGCGCGGACGCGCGGCGCTGGCAGGACCGTTTCGCGCTCAACCTGCGCGTCGGCGTGAACCTGTCGGCCTTGCAGTTGCGTCAGCAGAATCTGGTCGAAGTCGTGACACAGGTGCTGCACGACACCGGCCTTGAAGCAAATCTGCTGGACCTGGAAGTCACCGAGAGCATCAACGTCAAGAACATACCGAACCTGCTCGAGACTTTGCAGGGCCTGCGCGACCTCGGCTGCCACATCTCGATCGACGATTTCGGCACGGGCCAGTCGTCGCTGGATTACATCAAGCGTTTTCCCGCCGACCGCATCAAGATCGACCAGACCTTCGTGCGCAACATCGGCGTGGATCCGGACGACGAGGCGATCGTGCGCGCCACCATCGGCATGGCGCACAATCTCGGCCGCGCCGTGGTCGCGGAAGGCGTGGAGATCGAGCAGCACCTGGATTTCCTGCGCGGGGAGGGTTGCGAGGAACTGCAGGGCTACCTGTTCTGCCGGCCCTTGCCGGCAGCCAGTTTCGAGAACCTGCTGAGCGAGCGCGAACGCCTGTTCCAGAATGCCCAGCAGGCGGGCGAAACGGCCGCGTGAACTTTGGGGGTGGATCGGCGAGTGAACTTGTCGGCCCCAGCTTTGTCTATCGACCCGGCGTGACCGGGACGCCAGTACAGGAGTAATGCCCGGATGGGCGACAACGAGTCGGACCTGGCCCTGGTCGAAAGGGTGCAGAAAGGAGAAAAGCGCGCGTTCGACCTGCTGGTGCGCAAGTATCAGCACAAGGTGATCGGCGTGATTTCGCGCTACGTTTCGGACTGGAGCGAATGCCAGGACGTGGCGCAGGAAGCGTTCATGCGCGCCTATCGCGCCATGGCCGCGTTTCGTGGCGACAGTCAGTTTTATACGTGGATGTACAAGATCGCGACCAACACCGCCAAGAACCATCTCGTCTCGCAGGGGCGCCGGCCGCCTGCCGACGACATCGGCATCGACGACGCCGTGCAGCTCGATGGCGGCATGCGCCTGAAGGACCGCGCCACGCCCGAACACGAACTGATGCGCCAGGAAATTGAACAAACCGTGTTCGATACGGTCGAACAGTTGCCCGAAGACCTGAAGATGGCGATTACATTGCGCGAGGTTGACGGCCTGAGTTACGAGGAAATCGCCGAAAAGATGAATTGTCCGATCGGCACCGTGCGCTCCCGAATCTTCCGGGCGCGCGATGCGATCGATCAGAAGCTGCGTCCGCTGTTGTCGGACGCCAAGGTGAGCGAATCATGAGCCAGGCACTGCGCGAACAACTCTCCGCCCTGATGGACGGCGAACTGCCCAACGACCAGATGCGCTTTCTTCTGCGCGGCCTGGATGCCGACGCGCAACTGGCACAGAGCTGGTCGCGCTACCAGTTGGCCAGCGCGGTGATCCGGCGCCAGGCCGCGTTCGTGCCGGTCGATGCCGGTTTCGCCGACCGCGTCATGCTGGCCGTATCGCAGCAGGTTGAGCCGGGCAGGCAGGGCGTGCGCATCCTGCGCTGGGCGGGCGGTGGCGCCATCGCCGCGGCGGTGGCGGTGATCGCGCTGGTCGGTACGCGTCCGGCGATCCAGTCGCCGACGCCTGCCGCCGTCATCGCGTCGGTTCCCGCCGCGCCGGCGCAGCGTCCGCAAAGCGTGTTCATGCCGACCGCGCCAAGTATCGACTACGCCCAGCCGGCCAGTTTCGATTCCAGCGTCATTTCCTTGCCGCGCTACGACCAGCGCCTGCACTCCGCCGAGGGGCTGGTGCCGAATGTCCAAGCGCCTTACGTACTCCTGATCCAGCCGCCGCAAGCGCCCGCGCCGGCGCTGCAACGGTAAAGCCACAGTCTGCGTCCGACCGGCGGCATGTAGTCGCGGCTGGCGCACGCCGAAATTGTCTGAAAAGAAGGATGTTTCCATGTACAAGATTGCCACGCACAAGGCTGTTTTGAACAAGATTCTTGCGCTGCTCGCGCTGGTTTTGCTCAATACCGGCGCATTCGCGCAGCAGCTGCCGGACTTCACCCAACTCGTGCAGAAAAACGGGCCGGCGGTGGTCAACATCCAGGCCACGACCACCGGCAGCGACAACGCGCAGGGCGGCCAGGTCGATCCGCAGGACGTGCCGGAAATCTTCCGCCGCTTCTTCGGGCCCATGGGGCCAAACGGGGGGCCCGGCGGCGGCCATCCGCGTTTCGACGGCACGCGCGTGTCGGTCGGTTCGGGCTTCATCATTTCCAGCGACGGCTACGTGCTGACGAATAATCATGTCGTCGACGGCGCCGATCAGGTGACGGTGCGCCTGTCCGATCGCCGCGAGCTCGACGCCAAGGTGATCGGCACCGATGTCGATTCCGACGTCGCCCTGCTCAAGGTCGATGCAACAGGAGTGCCGACCGTGGCGATCGGCGATTCGAGCAAGCTCAAGCCCGGCCAGTGGGTGGTCGCGATCGGTTCGCCGTTCAATTTCGATCATTCAGTCACGCACGGCATTGTTAGCTACGTCGGCCGTGGTTTCGGCGGCGCCGACCAGCAGTACGTGCCGTTCATCCAGACCGACGTGCCGATCAACCGCGGCAACTCCGGCGGCCCGCTGTTCAACATGGACGGTCAGGTCGTCGGCATCAATTCGCAGATCGTCAGCAACACCGGCAGTTCAGTCGGCATCTCGCTCGCGATTCCGATCGACATCGCGATGAACGTGGTCGAGCAGCTCAAGCAGCACGGCCACGTGTCGCGCGGCATGATCGGCGTGCAGATCCAGAACATCAACCGTGCGATGGCGCAGAGCCTGGGCCTGCCGAACGCCGAGGGCGCGCTGGTCGCCAGCATCACGCCAGGCAGCGGCGCGGACAACGCCGGCGTGCAGGTTGGCGACGTGATTCTCGCCTTCGACGGACATGCCATCGAACAATCCTCCGACCTGCCGCCGCTGGTGGGCAACACCAAGCCCGGCACGAAAGCGAACCTGAAGGTGTTCCGCGACGGCAAGACGCTTGCGATGCCGGTGACCGTCGGCGAACTGCCGCAGGACAAGACGCAGCTGGCAAGCGCGGGCGGCGGTGCGAAGGCGAAATCCGCCAATGCGTTGGGCATCGTGGTCGAGGACCTGACTGCCGAACAGCGCAAGCAACTCGACCTCAAGGACGCGCAGGGCGTGGTCGTGACCGATGTGCGCGGTCCCGCCGCGCAGCGCACGCCGATCCAGCCCGGCGATGTCATTACCATGGTCGGGCGCAAGGCGGTCAAGTCCGCTGCCGAATTCAACGCCGTGGTCAAAGACGTGAAGCCGGGTGAATCGGTGATGCTGTTGATGCGCCGCGGCGATGCGACCCAGTTTGTTGCGGTGACGGTGCCGAAAACCAAAGGTTGAACGCGAACCACTTATCCCCCTCTCCCGCTGGCGGGAGAGGGCTGGGGTGAGGGTGGTCGGACTGGAATTTGATGCCACCCTCACCCGCGCCTGTGGCGCGGCCTCTCCCGCCAGCGGGAGAGGCGATTCGGCGGAACCGAGCTCATTCTGCGATAATGCCCGCTTTGCCGCGCCAGATGGGTTTGCGGCCTCTGGCAGCCGCATGAACCTGATCCGCAACTTCTCCATCATCGCCCACGTCGACCACGGCAAATCCACGCTCGCCGACCGCATCATCCAGTTGTGTGGCGGCCTGGAAGCGCGCGAGATGGAAGCGCAAGTGCTCGATTCCAATCCGATCGAGCGCGAGCGCGGCATCACGATCAAGGCGCAGTCGGTTTCCCTGCCGTACACGGCGCGCGACGGCAAGACCTACCAGCTCAATTTCATCGACACGCCCGGGCACGTGGATTTTTCCTACGAAGTGAGCCGTTCGCTGGCCGCCTGCGAAGGGGCGCTGCTGGTCGTCGACGCGGCGCAGGGCGTGGAGGCGCAGTCGGTGGCGAATTGCTACACCGCCACTGAAATGGGCCTGGAAGTCGTGCCGGTGCTGAACAAGATCGACCTGCCGACCGCGGATGTCGACAAGGTCAAGGAAGAAATCGAGGCGGTGATCGGCATCGATGCCAGCGATGCCATATCGATCAGCGCCAAGACCGGCCTCAACGTGATCGATGTGCTCGAAGCGATCGTCGCGCGCATTCCGCCGCCGCAGCCGCGCGACACCGACCGCCTGCAGGCATTGATCATCGATTCCTGGTTCGACAATTATCTCGGCGTCGTTTCGCTGGTGCGCGTGATGCAAGGCGAGATCAAGCCGCGCGACAAGCTGCTGGTGATGTCGACCGGGCGCGCGCACGAAGTCGACCAGGTCGGCGTGTTCACGCCCAAGCGCAAGGTCAAGAGCGCGCTCGGCGCCGGCGAAGTCGGCTGGGTCACGGCCTCGATCAAGGATGTGCATGGCGCGCCGGTCGGCGACACGCTCACGCACGCGAGTAAACCCGCGCCGAAACCGTTGCCCGGTTTCCAGAAGATGCAGCCGCGCGTGTTCGCGGGGCTGTTCCCGGTCGTCGCCGACGATTATTCGGCGCTGCGCGAGGCTCTGGAAAAACTCAAGCTCAACGACGCGGCCCTGCATTTCGAGCCGGAATCCTCTGAAGCGATGGGCTTCGGCTTTCGCTGCGGTTTTCTCGGCCTGCTGCACATGGATATCGTGCAGGAGCGCCTGGAACGCGAATACGACCTGAACCTCGT
>JAICYA010000155.1 GCA_025934455.1 Rudaea sp. | reverse complement strand
GGCAAGAAACTCGCGGGCGAGGATGCCGGCGATGCGCTGCACGATCTGAAGATCGGCCAGGGCGTGAAGCTGGCGATCCTGCACGACGGCAAGTCGCGCGAGGTCGCACTCAAGGCCGAGCGCCGCGAGCCGTTCGTTTTCTCCGATGCGTTCGGCAAGGGTGGATTGCTGCCGCCGGATTTCGACCATCAGGTGCAAGTGCGCGTGCGCGATGCCATGCGCCACGCGAACGGCGGCATGCACGAGTTGCGCCTGCTCACGCCATGGTGGGGACTCAACCTTGCCGCGCTCAATCCCGATCTGGGCGGCTATTTCGGCACCGACAAGGGCGTGCTCGTGCTCTCCGCCGACGCAGAATCCTACAAGGGACTCAAATCCGGCGACGTGCTGCAGGATGTCGGCGGAAACGCGGTGAATCGCCCGGAAGATGCATTGCGCCTGCTGCGCGACGCGCCCGCCGGCAGCGAAGTGAAAATGCAGGTGTTGCGCGAACACAAGCCGCTGACGCTGAGCTTGAAGGCGCCGGATTTCAAGGGCATCTTCGTGCCGCCTCCGCCACCCGCGCCTCCGGCTCCACCCGTGATGCCGGCGCCACCAGCGCCACCCACAGCGCCAGCTCTGCACGCCATGCCCGCGCCGCCGGCACCGCCCGCTCCACCGCCGCCACCACGCGACGACGAAACCGTGTGAGGTAAATGCCAGCGCAAGGACGCGCGCGGCAGTGCGTTACACTCTTCGCTTCGTTCGAATGGAATTTTGCCGATGCGGCGGCGTGCATTTGCGCCGGCTGACATCGACTACGCGTAATCCGTGTCTGCCACCGACGCAAAAACCATCATCGAATTCTGGCGCGACGCCGGCTACCAGCGCTGGTTCACGCGCGACGATGAGTTCGATGCGCGGTTCAGTGCACGCTTCCTGCCGTCCCACCACGCTGCCGCGCGGCGCGAATTCGAGCACTGGCTCGGCGATGCCGATGGTGCGCTGGCGTTGATGATCCTGCTCGATCAGTTGCCGCGAAACGCATTCCGCGACAGCGCGCACGCCTACGCGACCGACAGCCTTGCGCGCCACTACGCCGGGCGTGCGATCGATGCCGGACTCGACCGCAATATCGAGGGGCCATTGCGTGCCTTCATCTACCTGCCGTTCGAGCACTCCGAAGCGCGCGCGGACCAGGATCGCTCGGTCGCGCTGTTCCGCGCGCTCGGCGACGCGGAGTACTGCAAATACGCCGAAGCGCACCGCGAGGTTATCGTGCGCTTCGGGCGTTTCCCGCACCGCAATCGCGCACTCGGCCGCGCATCGACGCAGGAAGAACAGGCGTGGCTCGATGCCGGCGGCGGATTTGGCTGATTCGGCCAGCGGATGGCGGCCTGAGCCGACCGACTGCTCGTCATTGGCAGTCGCAGTACATTGGCGAAGAACATGCCGAAAGTGCGCTATTCTGTGTGCTTTACGCGCAACCTTCCATGCAATCCTTCCTAGTCTCCACCGCCAGCGTCGCGCTGGCCGAACTCGGCGACAAGACGCAGCTGCTGGCGCTGGTGCTGGCGGCGAAATACCGGCGGCCATGGTTGATCGCCCTCGGGATCTTGCTGGCGACGCTGGCCAATCACGCGCTGGCCGGTGCGTTCGGTGCGCTGGTCGCGCAGTGGTTCACGCCGCAGACTCTGCGCTGGCTGGTCGCGGCGAGTTTCCTCGCCGTCGCTGCGTGGACGCTGGTCCCCGACAAGATCGACGAATCCGAATCCGCTCCGCTGCGCGGACACGGCGTGCTGCTGGCGACGATGGTCGCGTTCTTCCTCGCCGAAATCGGCGACAAGACGCAGATCGCCACCGCCGTGCTCGGCGCCGAATACCAACCGCTGTGGCAGGTGATCGCCGGCACCACCTGCGGCATGCTGATCGCCGACGTGCCCGCGGTGTGGCTCGGTGCGCGGTTCGCCCACGCGCTGCCACTGCGCGCCACGCGCATCGTCGCGGCGGCGCTGTTTGTGGCACTGGCGGTGTGGATCGCGCTGGGACGCTCAGGCTGACTTGCTGAACGTCGCGCCGTCGGCAACGACCACGGCATTGCGCCCGGCATCCTTGGCCTTGTACAGGGCCTGGTCGCCACGGCGCAGACAATCGTCAAGGCTCTCGCCGGATTCCAGATTCGCCACGCCCACGCTCAATGTCACGCGCAGTCCGCGGCCATCGACATCGAGGGTGGCGACGGCGCGGCGGATGCGTTCGGCCTCGCGCACCGCGTCGGCGAGCGGCGTGGCCTGCAGCAGGACCAGGAATTCCTCGCCGCCCCAGCGCGCGACGTGACGCTGGAACCCGTCGCCTGCCAGTTCGCGCAGGCGCCCGGCGACCGCGCGCAGCACGCGATCGCCGGTATCGTGGCCGAAACGGTCGTTGACCTTCTTGAAGTGGTCGATGTCGGCGACGATGACGCTCAAGCCGGCAGCGCCCGGCCGGTGCCGCCCCGCCGCCTGCTCGAGCATCTCCATCATCGCGCGGCGGTTGACCAGGCCGGTGAGCGCGTCGGTCAGCGCGGCCTCTGCGAGCAGCGCCTGCACACGGGTGCGCTGCTCGAGCTCGGCCTTGAGCTGCGCGGTGGCGCGTTCCAGTTCGGACGTGCGTCCACGCACGACCTGCTCGAGCCGGGCATTGGCCTCGCGTACGGCGGTGTGCGCGTTCTCGCGATCGCGCGCCGCGTCGCGCAGGCGCGCGGCCATGGCGTCGAATTCGCGGGCGAGATCGTCGAGCTCGTCGGCCTTGCCCGTCGGCAGCGACGGCAACGGCTGGCCGGCCGCGAGCACGCGGCAGCGGAAGGCGAGATCGGTGATGCGCGCGACGATGCGGTTGGCGAGCAGGCGGCTCAGCACCAGCGCGGCGAGCACGCAGACGAGGAAGGCGAGCGCGGCGGAAAGACGCAGAGCATACAAACTGCCGGCACGCGCGACCTGCTCGGCCGCCACCCAATAAACGACCGCGCCGAACGTGCCGGCGACGACGACCACGGCGAACAGATGGCTGAACAGCAGGCGCTGCCGGATGCCGAGCGCAAATCGCATCGTGCGTATCCCCCTCTCCACTGCCAAGCTTAGCAGCACATGGCTTGCCCGGATGTGCGCCATGCCCTACCCTCGCCCGATTCGTCTTGCCGCCGGGGGAGAGCCGCGTGAGCCTGAAACTGCGCCTGATCGTGATGAATTTTCTCCAGTTCTTCGTCTGGGGAGCGTGGCTGATCACGATAGGTCGCTACTGGTTCGAGAACCAGCACTGGTCCGGCACCAGCTTCGGCGCGATCTTCTCGACCATGGGCATCGCCTCGCTGTTCATGCCGGCGCTGATGGGCGTGGTCGCGGACAAGTGGATCAACGCGGAAAAGCTCTACGGCATGCTGCACATCGGCGGCGCGATCATGCTTGCGCTGGTGCCTTCGGCGGGCGATCCGCACACGCTGTTCTGGGTGATGCTGGTCAACATGATCTTTTACATGCCGACGATCGCGCTGGCGATCACGGTGGCCTACAACGCGCTCAAGGAAAACAACCTGGACGTAGTGCGCGACTATCCGCCGATCCGCGTCTGGGGCACGATCGGCTTCATCGCCGCGCTGTGGACGACCAGCCTGCTTGGGTTGGAAACTTCGCCCGGACAGTTCTATGTCGCCGCCGCCGCATCGGCCCTGCTCGGCCTGTACGCTTTCTCCCTGCCGCCCTGTCCACCGCGCATGAAGCGCGCCGAAAGCCGCTCCCTGCTCGACGTGC
Organism: Rudaea sp.; assembly: GCA_025934455.1. Next base: position 1,821 of record JAICYA010000155.1, on the reverse strand, counting down.
TCGGACTGACCTCGTTCCGCCTGTTCAAGGATCGCAACATGGCGGTGTTCTTCGTCTTCGCCATGCTGCTCGGCGCGGCGCTGCAACTGACCAACGCCTACGGCGGCACCTTCCTCGGCGAATTCAGCACCCATCCGGCATTCAAGGACGCCCTCGCGGTGAAGTATCCCGCGATCATCATGTCCATCTCGCAGGTATCGGAAACGCTGTTCATCCTGACCATTCCGTTTTTCCTCAAGCGCTTCGGCATCAAGACGGTGATGACGATCAGCATGCTCGCGTGGTTCGTGCGCTTCGGCCTGTTTGCCTATGGCGATCCCGGTCCGGGCCTGTGGATGATCGTGCTCTCGTGCATCGTCTACGGCATGGCCTTCGATTTCTTCAACATCTCCGGCTCGTTGTTCGTCGAGGGCCAGGCCGATCCGAAGATCCGCGCCAGCGCGCAGGGCCTGTTCATGCTGATGACGAACGGCGTCGGCGCCGTGCTGGGCAGCTCGATCAGCGGCTGGATGATCGACCGCTGGTTCACCGCTGCGTCCGGCGCGAAGGACTGGCACGGCATCTGGGTCACGTTCGCGCTGTACTCGCTCATCATGGCCATCGCGTTCGTGCCGCTGTTCAAGCACAAGCACGATCCGCATCGCGCGATCGCCGTGCACGGTGCCGGCGATGTCGACAATCCCTGACGGCGGGCAATCGCAGGCCGCGGTGCTGCAGGCGCTGCGCGCGCGCCACCATCGGCGCGCGCTGAAACAGGACGCGACGCCATGAGCGTCGCCGTCGTCGGCTCGTTCAACGTCGATCACGTCTGGCGCGTGGCGGCGCTGCCGCAGGCCGGCGCGACGCTGAGCGGCGACTACGCCAGCGGTCCCGGCGGCAAGGGCTTCAATCAGGCGATGGCCGCACGCCGCGCGGGCGCCGTCACGGCATTCGTTTGCGCGCTCGGCAACGACACTGGTGCGCAGCTCGCGCGCGCGTTGTGTGCCAGCGACGGCATCGAACTGCGCGAGCACGCCTGCGATGCACCGACCGGCACCGCCGGCATTTACGTCGATGCGCAAGGCCGCAACGAAATCGTGGTAGCCGCCGGCGCGAATGCGCGCCTGGAACCCGGCTTCGTCGAATCCGCGTTCGCCGCGCTGTCCAAGCCCGCGGTGGTGCTGGCGCAACTGGAATCGCCCGGCGGCGCCATCGAATCCGCGTTGCGTTTCGGCCGCCGCTGCGGCGCAGCGACAATTCTCAATCCCGCGCCAGCGAACGCCAGCGTGAGCGCTGCGATGCTGCAATTCGCCGACGTGCTCACACCGAACGAAACCGAATTCGCCGCCCTGCTCGCGCACGTAGCGAACACGCATGTGGATACAGGCGAGCTCGCGCGCCACGACGACGCTCGACTGCACGCACTCGCGCGCGAATTGTGCACGGGGACCGTCGTCGTCACGCTCGGCGCGCAGGGCTGCTTCGTCTCGCACGGCACGAATCGTCGTGGCGACGCCGCCACGTGCTACCGCACCCCTGCCGCACCGGCCAGTACCATCGACACCACCGGCGCCGGCGATGCCTTCAACGGCGCCCTCGCCGCTGCGCTCGCGCAACGCCCGCAACTGGCCTTCGCCGAACACCTGCGCTTCGCCACACGCTACGCGGCGCTGTCCACCGAACGCGAAGGCGCCGCGCTGGCGATGCCGCGTTTCGACGAAGTCGTCACGCGCTTCGGAACACACTGACCCGTTACAATGCGCTGATGCAAATCGGCCCCATCTCCATCGACCCGCCCATTGGCCTGGCGCCCATGGCCGGCGTCACCGACAAGCCTTTTCG